>JASHQK010000547.1 GCA_030039195.1 Candidatus Sulfotelmatobacter sp. | reverse complement strand
TTAGCATTCCACCAGCGCAGCTTCATCTCGATGTCGACGGATTTCATGTCGGGCGCGATGCGAACGACACGAATGCCGGCACCTAGAAACGGAGGCCAGAGATTCACCCAGCGGCGCAGACGCGAGGGATTCGAACCGGCCAGAACTTTCAGGAGCAAATTGCGCGTCATGTTGGGCTATGGCTGCTGCGGAACCGCCAGGCCGCGGCCATAGACGGCTTCAAGGATCGCGTCGCCGCCGCGAGCCAGCAGCGCTGCCCCGGCTTCGCTGCCGAGCTTCTCCGGATCCTCTCCGTCCCGCGAGTCGCGCAAAAGTTTCGACCCATCGGGGTCGGCAACGATCGATTCCAGATGAAGTCGGGAAGTCTCCTCGACTTGGGGTGCCCCATGTCTCGCCGCATTTGCCAGAAGTGGGAAAGCAAACGCTCCGATCGGCACCTGGCATCCTCCCCCGAGACTGTTGAGCAGCGCGCGCTCACAGGTCGTCGCGGCTCGTGCGGCGGGATCGTCCAAAAATTTCAGCATTTCACGAATCTTCTCATCGCCCTCGCGGATTTCAATCCCCAGCGCTCCCTGCCCTGCTGCCGGACACATGATCTCCGCCGGAATGATCTGCTTGATCAGTTCGATCTTACCCAGCCGATGCAGTCCGGCTGAAGCCAAAATGATCGCATCGTATTCGCCCTGTTCCAGCTTGCGCAGCCGTGTGTCGACATTGCCGCGCAGAGGATGAATTTCGAGATCGGGGCGAACCGCCTTCAGCTGCGCCTGACGCCGCAGGCTCGAGGTTCCTACGCGCGCGCCTTGCGGCAGGTCGTCAACCTTGGAATACTTGCCCGAGCAGAACGCGTCGCGCGGGTCTTCCCTTTTCGTGATCGCTGCGATTTCAAATCCTTTGGGAAGTTCAGTCGGCAAGTCTTTCAGCGAATGCACGGCTAAGTCGACGCGCCCGGCGGCGAGCGCTTCTTCAATCTCTTTCGTGAACATCCCCTTGGTTCCGACCTTGGCGAGGGCAACGTCGGTGATCTTGTCGCCGGTGGTGTGGATGATCTCGATCTCGACTTCGTGTCCGCGCTCGCGCAGGAGTGCAGAGATGTGGTTGGCCTGCCAGAGCGCAAGCTGCGAGCCGCGAGAGCCGATGCGAAGCTCGCCGGGGTTGTGTAACAAGTTCAATTGCCTTCTCTCCTGACAACCTCGTTAATCTACATCCTGATGAATGTAAAGACCGCGTTGCCAACAGCGAGACTCCCTCCAACGATCATCAAAATGATGCCGATGACTTTGTTGATCCGCATCTGCCACTTCTCATGTCGAACGTTCTTGAAGAGAAGCGGATATCGATACAGGTACCATCCTGCGAGTATAAAGAGGCCATCCCCGAGGATGAAAAGGACTCTGATCATTCGGTCAGAGGTATTATCACCGCCGCGTCCCCACTTCGTCTTTCGCGGTGACCTTCTCCGCGACATCAGGCTTCCCAGACTCCTTGCTCTGCAGATTGAACAGCCGCCGCACTACGTCGACCACAGTCGTCGCTTCGGATTCCCGCGCCGCCGACTTCAGCGTGGTGATCGGCGTGTGCATGACTTTGTTGATGATCCCCCGCGTCAGCGCTTCGATGGCGATTTCCTGCTCGGGCGTGAGTTGTCCCATGCGGCCGCGAACGCGATCGATTTCCGCCTGCCGAATCGTTTCCAGATGATCCTGCAAAGAAACGATCGTGGGCACTACATCCAGAGTATGCGAGCGAGCTTCAAATTTCTCGACTTCGCTGGCGATGATCGCTTCGGCGCTCTCCGCTTCCTTGCGCCGATCGGCGACGTGGCTGGTAACCGCCTGCTGCAGATCGTCGATGTCGTAGGTGAAAATGCCGTCGAGCTTCGCCATGTCGGGCGAAACGTCGCGCGGCACGGCGATGTCGATGAAGAACATCGGACGATTCTTGCGCCTCGCCAGGAACTGCTCGCCATGCTCGCGGCGGAAGATCGCATGCGGTGCGCCCGTGGATGTAATGACGATATCGGCGCGGTCGCAGGTGGAATAGAGATCTTCGAATTTTATGGCTTGGCCGTTGAATTTCTGCGCTAGGCCGATCGCGCGCTCATAAGTCCGATTGGCGACAAAGATCGACGCGCAGCCATGCGCCATCAGATGACGCGCGGCTAGTTCGCTCATCTTCCCTGCGCCGACGATGAAAACCTTCTTCCCTTGTAGCGTGCCGAAAATCTTCTTCGCCAGCTCAACCGCAACTGACGCAATCGAAACCGAAGAAGATCCCACCGCAGTTTCCGTGCGCACACGCTTGGCCACGGCGAATGCTCGGCTGAAAAGCTGATCGAGCTGTCCACGCACCGCACCAACGGCGCGCGCCGTCGCATAGGCTTCTTTCACTTGCCCTAAGATTTGCGCTTCGCCGACCACCATCGAGTCGAGGCTCGAAGCCACGCGAAAGACATGCCGCACGGCATCTTTGGCTCGAAATTCGTAGAGATGCGGATCGAGTTCATCCGGCTCGACGTGAAAATAGTTGTGAAGAAATCCGCGCAGGTCGGCGGCGCCATTCACGGTATGCGTGATCAGTTCGACGCGATTGCAAGTCGAAATGATCATGCCCTCTTCGATTCCAGGAAACGCGGTAAGATCACGGCACACATCGGGCAGGCGCTTCTCCGGGATCGCGAGCCGCTCGCGGACTTCGAGCGGTGCGCTCTTATGATTCACGCCAATGAGCTGGAATCTCATGAGGCAAACCTGTGAATCGCCGAGAAGTAATTGGCCGCCCAAGCGGCCAAGGCAGCCACAACCGCAAACGTCGCCAGAAACGCGGCGCGCCGTCCGCGCCAGCCCGAATTCCAGCGGGTGAAGACCATGACCATGTACACGGCCCACATCAGCAGCGAAAGCAGAATCTTGGGATCAAGAAAGTCGATGCGCCCATAAGTGGTGAGCGCCACTACCGAGCCGGTAATCAGCCCCAGCGTCATGAAGGGGAAACCGAGCAGCAGCGAACGATAGCCGATCTGGTCGATGACTTCGAGCGCGGGCAGAAACGAGATCATGCTCGTCGGCTTCTTCGATTTCAAGCGGCGTTCCTGCAGCAGATAGAGCAAACTGGCGCCGAAGCTGAGCACCAGCGCCGCGTATCCGGTGAAGATCAGGATAATGTGGGCGACCAGCCATCCCTTGTGCGAGACGAATTGGGTCAAAAGCACGGGCTGTTCGCCAATGGCTGCGACAAAAGTCAGAAAGAACACGACGGGGAAGACAACCACTCCCGGCGAAGTGGTCTGATATGCGGCATAGATGACCATAAAAAACGTCATCGAGAGAAATGCCAGCAAGGATTCACTGTTATGCACCGACGCCCAGACCACGTGGCCCGAGAGGAAGACCTCAACCAGGGAAACAAAATGGAAGACCATGCCCAGGCTGGCGGCATGCAGCGCGATGCGGCTGAACAGGTCGCTGGTGCGGCTCAGTGCAACAAAGGCATACACCAACCCGACGAAGTAGCAAGCCAGAGCGACGCGCAGCCAAAGCAGAGACATAAGATCAGTACCCGGTTGCCAGAGTTCTCGAACGATAGCTTGGTTCAGAGTTCAAAACGAAGATATTCTTCTTGAATTCCACGAGTTTACCCCAAGTTACCGCTTCGCGGCTCGATCCACAGGTTCAAGCCGAAACCATTCTCGCCGAGTCTCGGATTAACATAAACAGAACCGCTCACTTAGGTGTGTGATTAGAATCACATTTTGAGAAGCTCAGGACGCTTGACTTGCTTGCGGGCGGAGAATTGCGTTAGTCCACTTAAACACTCGTGCCGATCAGGTCACGTCGAGAAATCCATCATGCGGAGCTTTTCTGAGCCCTGGAATGACGATCGCGGCCTCACTTGAGGCGAAGTTCACATCAAATTGCGGCGGCCGTATCGGGAAGTTAAACCGATTTAATAATGCTATTTAACATATTTATTATCAGTGTGTTACATGACATTATTTGCACATATGTTTAAGTCGATCCGTCCTCGTGAAATCAATCGCTTGCGGCTCAGCTGCACCATATTCGGTGCCGTGAGTCTACTTCCGTGGACTTGACGTCTTCGACCGCCAAACTGTCCGCTTTCATTCACGCGGGCACGCGTGTGAATCCGCGGCCAGGAAGTCCGCCGTATAATCTTCCGTCACACATGAGAGGAAGACTTTGCCCTTCGACGACCTTCGCCAGTGGATCGCTGCCCTCGAACGCGCCGGCGAGCTGAAACGCATTCAAACGGAAGCTGACCCGATTCTTGAGATCGCCGAGATTACCGATCGCATCTCGAAGATGCATTTATCAGGTTTGGGTGCCCCATCCTTCGCGTCTTTGGCGAAGGGTGGGTGGAACATCGGCGGCCCGGCCTTGCTTTTCCAAAATCTCAAGGGCCATCCCGGATCGCAGCTCCTGATCAATCAATTTGGCTCGGAAGCGCGCATGCGGCTCGCGCTCGGCGTGAAATCGCTCGACGAGGTCGCGGACCGCATCCGCATGTTCATGGATGTGAAATCGCCGCAGGGCTTCCTCGACAAGCTGAAGATGCTGCCGCTGCTCACTGAAGCCGGCAAGTTTTTTCCGCGCACGGTTTCGACCGGCCCGTGTAAGGAAGTGATAAAACGCGAGAATTTTTCGTTGTTCGATTTTCCCGTCCTGCAATGCTGGCCGAAAGATGGCGGACGCTTTATCACGCTTCCGTGCGTGGTCACGCGCGATCCGCGCTCGGGCAAGCGCAACGTCGGCATGTACCGCATGCAGGTGTATGACGAGCGAACGACGGGCATGCACTGGCAGCGCCAGAAAGTTGCTGCCGAACATGCCCGCGAGCGCATGCGCATGGCGGTTCAAAACGAAGGAGGTGGGGTGCCCCATGTCTCGCCGATTTTGCGAGACGTGGGAGCCGCGGAGGGTGCCCCATCTTTGCCCGGTTTTGGCAAAGGTGGGCGATCCGCCGCCGTCGACATCATGGCGCGCTCTTCCGGCGGCAGCGTGCTGGCCGATGGCGATCGTCCCTCCGGCAAGATGGAAGTCGCGGTCGCGATCGGAACCGAACCGGCCCTGACGTTTTGCTCGATCGTGCCCGCGCCGCCCGACATCGAAGAATATCTGGTCGCCGGATTCCTGCGCGGCGCGCCGGTCGATCTGGTGAAATGCGAGACCGTCGATCTGGAGGTTCCGGCATCGAGCGAAATTGTCCTCGAAGGCTACATCAATCTCGACGAACTCCGCACGGAGGGCCCCTTCGGCGATCACACCGGCTTCTACTCGCTCGAAGATATTTACCCTGTTTTCCACGTCACCTGCATCACGCACCGCAAAGATCCGATTTATGCAGCGACGATCGTGGGCAAGCCTCCGCAGGAAGACGCGTACATGGGCAAGGCGGTCGAGCGGATTTTTCTGCCGCTCATGAAGCTGACCATCCCTGAACTCGTCGATATCAACATGCCGATTGAAGGCGTGTTTCATAACCTGATGATCGTCTCGATCAGGAAATCGTATCCGGGGCAGGCGCGCAAGGTGATGAATGCGATCTGGTCGCTGGGGCAGGCGATGTTCACGAAGTGCATCCTCGTCGTCGATGAAGACGTCGATGTGCAGGATCTCGGTGACGTAACGCTGAAGGTGCTGAACCACATCGACCCGGAGCGCGATATCCAATTCACGCTGGGGCCGGTCGATTCGCTCGATCATGCATCGCGGCTGCCCGATTACGGTTCGAAGATGGGCGTCGACGCCACGCGCAAGTGGGCGAGCGAAGGATTCACGCGTCCGTGGCCGGATGAGATTGTGATGGACGCGAAAACCAAGGCGCTGGTCGATTCCAAGTGGAAAACGCTGGCAAAAGAGCTGGGAATTGGCTAGCTGCCGTTACGAATAGTACTGGTGCCGCTTGTCTTCGAACGCCGACTCTCGATGGCGTCATCCCGAGCGCAGCCTTCTTTCAGGCGGAGCGAGAGATCTGGTGCGAAGCGTAATGATACTGCGCGCGAGATCCCTCGGCCCTGCTGGTAAAAGCGCGGGCCTTCGGGATGACTCAGCAGAACCGGAAATTCAAACTGCACCATTAGCTTACGAATCGAGCGCGCGTGGATCGTCACCCTGAGGCTATCCACTCTCTTGGGCGGCCCAGGGATGTATGGAAAAACAACATGAACTTCAAGAATATTTATGCTGATTCCGCTCGCGCCGAAGCGTACGCGCAGCTTGAATTCGCCAACACCTACTACCTTGCCTATCGCGATGTGCCCGAACTGCTGCGTGAGCACGTCATCGGCGACCACGCTTTGGATTTCGGTTGTGGAGCCGGGCGATCGACCCGGTTTCTGCGCTCTCTAGGATTCAGTGTGACGGGTGTCGACATCGCCTCCGAGATGGTCGCGAAAGCGAGGGAGCTCGATCCGGACGGCGATTACCGCCTCCTCAGCGAGGGTGATTTCACCGCGTTGGGCGCGAAGCAGTTTGATCTGATTCTCTCAATGTTTACCTTCGACAACATTCCCAGACGAAAAACCAAGGTAAAAATTCTGCGGGATTTGCGCGGGCTGTTAAAACCCTCGGGGAAGTTGGTGAGCGTGGTTTCGTCGCCGGAGATCTACGTCAACGAGTGGGCCTCGTTTTCCACGAAGGACTTTCCTGAGAATCGCGCGGCTCGCTCCGGCGACATTGTGCGGATCGTGACGACCGACTTTCCCGACCGCAGGCCGGCGGAAGATATCCTCTTCACCGACGAGGCATACCGCGAGGCATACAAAGAAGCGAATCTCGCTGTGGTTACGATGCACAAACCACTGGCGCACGGCGACGAACCGTATACCTGGGTGAACGAAACCCACATCGCGCCGTGGGTCGTCTACGTTCTATCGCGGTAAGACGCGAGCCCCGTGCATTCCGCTATCTCGAACCATGGTGCAGAAATCCGAGCACGCGCATTCCCCAGACCGCGGCCATGCCGAAAATCAGAATGAAAACGACGCCACTCAGCCGTTGCGGACCACTGCTTTTGCTCCAGCCCTGGAGCACGGCAATGATTCAAACGAAGAAGAGGACGATGGCGCCACCGGCGAGAATCTTGAGAAACATGATTTGAGTTCCTTCCAACTCCCGATACACTTGGATTTTGCCGTTGCGGCTGAGTCGCACGCAGTGATGCAGGTCACTGAACAGTTCCCATGTCTCGCAACTACGGCGAGACCCTTCGGCTTCGTTCAGCGCAGCCTGTGGGGCACCCCAGGTTCGTGGCTCCAGAAGGACTCTGATGCGTCTGTTTATCGCACTCGATATTGAGGATGAAATTCGCGAGCAGATCGCGCGCTTTGGGGAAAGTGTGCAGGGATTCGCGCCCGATGCCCGCTGGGTCAGGCCGGAGTCACTGCATGTAACGTTGAAGTTTATCGGCGAGCAGCCGGATGGCGCGGTCGGTGAGATCAGAAAAGCGCTGACGGCGATCAAGGCGAGCGGAACTCAGATTCATTTTTGCGGATACGGATTTTTCCCCACGGCGAAATCGGCGCGCGTGTTTTGGATTGGCATGGAAGCTGGGCCGGAACTTGCGTCGCTCGCCTCAGCAATCGATGAGCAAACCGCGACGCTTGGCATTGCGAAGGAAGAGCGCGCTCTCAGCCCGCATTTGACGCTGGCGCGGGCGGGAGGTGGGTCGGGATCCCCGCGGCGCATGAAAGGCGATCGGCCAAACCGTGGGTTTCAGCGCCTGCAGGAAAAGTTGGCTGCGCTGCCCGCGCCGGAGTTTGGTACGATGACCGCCCGCGAATTTTTCTTGTATCAGAGCCAGCTTTCGCCGAAGGGTTCGAAGTACACGAAGCTGGAACGGTTTGAACTGCAAGTGTAGTGTAGGAGCGGACGCCCTCGTCCGCCCCAAGTCGCGAAGCGACGAGTTCTGTCTTCATTGCGCGCTGCGCGGCCGCGGACCCTTCGACTACGCTGAGGGCAGGCTTCTGCGTCCGGAGCTACAACGTTTTACTTCCCGCCTCGGCATGCGATAGCTTTGATCCGGCCCTGAATGTGCCTTCCACCCTGCTCATCATTGTGCTGAGTTATCTGCTCGGATCGGTCCCGTTCGGCTACATTCTTGTTCGCATCTTTCGCGGCGAGGATGTGCGCAAGAGCGGCAGCGGAAATATTGGCGCGACGAACGTCGCGCGGAAATCGCCAGTGCTGGGTGTGATCACGCTGCTACTGGACGCAGCCAAGGGAGCGGCGGCTATGGGTGTCGCTCTTTTTTCATTCAGGGAGGAATTTATAGATTGGTCCTATCGAAACGTCCCTTGGTATCCAGATCATGCGTGGACGCCGATGCCAGGTTGGGGCGGCATCGCGACCATGATGTCGCTGGCGGCGTTTTTTTCCATCCTCGGTCACATGTTTCCGGTGTGGCTGAAGTTTCACGGCGGCAAGGGGGTCGCGACAGCCTTGGGAGCGTTTGCGCTGCTTGCTCCGAAAGCTGTGCTGGTGGCTGCGGTGATCTTTCTTCTGGTCGTGCTCATCTTCCGATATGTCTCGCTGGGGTCGATCATCGCCGTTGCCATCTTCCCGGTTCTGGCTTGGATCTTTCATGAACATGGAAATTCGGCAGGAGCACTTGTGTTCATGGCGCTGTCGTCTTTGCTGATCATTGCCCGGCATCACGCGAACATTCGCCGCCTCATCGCGGGGACCGAAAATCGCCTGGGGTCAAAACGAAAAACTGAGAGCACGCCGCACGCGAGGTCAGAAAAACAATGAGCGAGATCGCAATTATCGGCGCGGGAGCGTGGGGAACGGGACTCGCCATCGTGCTGGGACGCAAAGGTACGCACCGCGTCCGGTTGTGGGCGCACGAGACGGACGTGTGCGAATCGATTACGCAAAAAAAAGTGAATGAGCGATTTCTTCCGGGGCGCGAGATCCCCAGTGCTGTTTCAGCGACGAATGATCTGGCCACGACTCTCGCCAACGTGCAGATTCTCGTCAGCGTCATGCCCTCGCAGCACTGCCGCGAGTTGTTCATACGAATGCGGCCGCTGATTCCGAATCACACTCTGATTGTGAGCGCAACGAAGGGTCTGGAAGAGGGCTCGCTGCAACGAATGACGGAGGTGATTGCAGACGTGCTCGACGATCGTGTAGGGACAGCCGCCCCCGGCCGTCCGGGCGAGCCAAGCTCGCCCCAGCGGTGCATCGGCGCGCTCAGCGGGCCTTCGTTCGCGCTGGAAGTTGCTCGCGGCGATCCCACGGCCATCACCATCGCTTCTCAAAATGAAACCTTACTGCAGACGGTGCAACAGGAATTCAGCGATCCGGCATTTCGCGTGTATCGCAATCCCGATGTGGTTGGAGTGGAGCTTGGTGGCGCGCTGAAAAATATCATCGCGATCGCCGCTGGCATCTGCGACGGATTGGGGTTGGGTCATAACTCGATTGCGGCGCTGATCACGCGCGGTCTGGCAGAGATGACGCGGCTGGTGGTGGCTTGTGGCGGCCGCGCCGAAACCATGGCGGGACTAGCCGGCCTGGGTGATCTTGTTCTGACCTGCACAGGAGGGCTGTCGCGGAATCGCAGCGTCGGCGTGGAGCTGGGCCGCGGGTGCAAGCTGCCGGAGATTGTCGCCGGCATGCATGGCATGGTTGCCGAAGGAATCTTTACGACGACCGCGGCGGTTGGTCTGGCGCGGGCTCGTCGCGTCGAGATGCCGATCACCGAGCAGATGCACGCGATTCTGCATGAAGGCAAGTCTCCGCGGGAAGCCATTCACGAATTGATGACGCGCAGCGGAAAGAGCGAGCACTGAGGATGGTTCGCCAATCCGCCTTGCCACAGGGGCACAGAGACATAAACAATTGAACGCTTCCGTGACTCCGTGTCTCCGTGTCTCCGTGGTGACGACGTTCGTAAGCCAAAGTACCGAGGCGATCTAGGCCGCAGCACGCTCGCTTCGCTCGCGGGGCGGACGAAGACGTCCGCCATTACATAAAGCAGGTTTGTGCAAATCCCGCACCGATCGTGACATTCTGCGTGGTACTTTCGTAATGGCAACCGAGGTCGCTTTTCCCTCCAATCGTCTTTATTCCCCGATAAAATTTGGATGATGCCTTGAAATCGGCCGCCAATCCCCGGGTTGGCCCTGGGCATTCGCCAAGCGAAGGGAAAGCTTTGTCTTCCGCCACTTCCAGCCACGCTCGCATTCCTATTTTGTACGTCATTCTCGGTGTGCTTCTGGTGATCAGCACCGTTCCGATGTACTTCTATTCGACGCAGGTGGTGGCCATCAACCGCGACCGACTGAAGATCAACGAAATGCTGCTGCAGAACACGGTGACGCGCTCACTGGCCGACGATCTTTCGCAGCATGAGGCTTCGCTGCGGGTCATGCTCGCGAATCTGTCTTCGGCCATCCAGGTAGCCAGCGGCGGCGATATTGGAGAGAGAAACATCGAGGCTCCGGAGTTGCGCGCTTTGCTGGAGAATTTTGTCTCGTCCTCCGACGAGGTCGCATACGCCACCTTGCTGAACTCCGACGCGAAAGGAATTTCCGCCGGACGCATCGCGCCCGATGCTTTCTTGCAGCGCGAACTGGAAAGAGCATACGTCGCCGCGCGCGACGGCCGCGTCTACAACGGGCAGGCTCTGGTGGTGGGCGAGGGCAAATCGCAGCGAACCGTTTTTCTGGTGAGTTCTCCGGTCATGTACCAGCAACGCTTCCTGGGGATGATCGGGGCCGTTGTCGATCTGGAATTCCTGATTCGCCGCTTGCGTGAAATCAGCGGCGGTGGCTTGACACCTTACGTGGTCGACGCCCAAGGGCGCCTGGTCGCGGCCGCCAGCCCCGAGTTTGCCACGGGACAGGAAATGACGAACCTGGAAATCGTGAAAAATTTCGTCGATGGCGGCAATCGCGCACAATTCGCTGCCACAAAAGAATTCACGGTGAATAACGGCTCGGAGCATGTGGCGATGCTGGGGACCTTCAGCCCCGTAACCTCGCTCGACTGGGCCGTGGTGGTGCAAAAACCGCAGCGCGAAGCTTACCGCAGCGTTTACGAGATGCAGCGAACCGCGCGCCTGCTGGCCATGCTGGCCGTGCTGTTGAGCATCGGCGTGAGCATTTTTGCCGCCCGCCGCATCACCAATCCGCTCGAAGTCTTGACGCAGTCGAGCCGGGCTCTGGCGAAAGGCGATTTCTCTCAGCGCGTGCACTTGTGGAGCCGCACCGAAATTGGCGAACTGGCGCAAACGTTCAATACCATGTCGGAAGAACTGGAGCGTTTCGTCGAAGATCTCAAGAACGCGGCGGAAGAAAACCGCGCGTTGTTCATGGGCTCGATCCAGATGCTGGCCGGCGCGGTCGACGAAAAGGATCCTTACACGCGCGGCCACTCCGACCGCGTCACGCGCTACTCGATGATGATCGCAAAAGAAATGAAGCTCGACGCCACCTTCCTCGAGACCTTGCAGATTTCTGCGCAGCTGCATGACGTGGGCAAGATTGGCATTGAAGATCACATCCTGAAAAAACCAGGCGCATTGACCGAGGAAGAATTCGAGGTCATGAAAACGCACACGACCAAGGGCGCGAATATTCTGCGACCGGTCACGCAACTGGCCGAGATGCTGCCGGGAATTGAATTGCATCACGAGGCGCTCGATGGACGCGGATATCCGTATGGGCTGAAGGGCGATCAAATTCCGCTGCTGGCGCGGGTGATCGCGGTCGCGGATACATTCGACGCGCTGACCACAAATCGTCCGTATCAGCAGGCGCACACGCCGGAGCAAGCGCTGCAGATTATCCGAAATCTGGCCGGCAAGCGGCTGGACCCCAAGGCGGTGGAAGCATTGCTTGCCGTGTACGGGCGGGGCGAGATCAAGATTCAGCGTTTTACCATCAAGCGGCCGATCATCCCGGCTTCTACAGAAGTGGCGGCGGCCGCGGCGCCCGTTCCAGCTCCCGAAGTTGCCGTGCTCGAACGCACGCGCGTGTAGGGGGCCATTCCGGTCGTCCCGTCAGCGCGCTCATTTCACATAATTGGTGCCGTCCGCTGAGGCGGACTCGTTTGCATTTCTCCATCGTCGTCCCGGCACTGCCGTGCCGGGCTTTCCTCTCCCGCTGCTTCGCCGCTGACAGTTTGCCGCGACCCCGGACGACGGCGTCCGGAGCTCCATAGACTCAGGCCTGAGGCCAGACAGGCTCGTGGCTGTACGGTTTCGGGGCTGCATTTTTCCGGTTTAGGTTCTCTCCTCCCGGCTGTTCCAGCGACTATAATGCGGCACACATGCCCTTGACCTCTGGCACGATGCTCGGCCAATACGAGATTCTGTCCCCCGTTGGCGCAGGCAGCATGGGCGAGGTATATCGGGCCAGGGACACGCTGCTGGACCGCGAAGTTGCCATCAAAATTCTGCCCGACCTGGTCTCGTCGTCGCGAGACCGCCTGTTGCGATTCGAGCAGGAAGCGAAGGCCGCAGCCGCTCTCAATCATCCCAACATTCTGGCTGTCTATCAGATGGGCAACTATGAAGGAACGCCTTATCTGGTTTCGGAATTGTTGGAGGGAAAAACCCTATCGGAGACGATCCGGCGCGGCCCTTTGCCGCTCCGAAAAGCGCTGGATTATGGGATCCAGATCGCGGAGGGTCTGGCGGCGGCGCACGAAAAAGGCATCGTGCATCGCGATCTCAAGCCCGACAACCTGTTTGTTACGAAAGAGGGACGCGTCAAGATTCTCGATTTCGGCCTGGCCAAGGTGTTGGAGAAGAAAGGTTCCAGCATCAGCCAGGCGCCGACGCTTACTCTGCCCGGCGTCGCGATCGGGACGGTCGGTTACATGTCGCCGGAGCAGGTTCGCGGGCTGGCCTCCGATCATCGCACGGATATTTTCGGCTTTGGCGCCATTCTCTACGAGATGGTCATGGGCAAACGCTCGTTTCAGAAGCCGACGGAGGCCGACACGATCACGGCGATTCTGAATGAAGAACCGCCCTCGATGTCGCAGATTTCGCCCGACACTCCGCCCGGGGTGGAGCGAGTGGTTCGGCGCTGCCTGGAAAAGAATGCCGAGCAGCGTTTCCAGTCAGC
>JASHQK010000005.1 GCA_030039195.1 Candidatus Sulfotelmatobacter sp. | reverse complement strand
TAAGCCGGAGAACCCTTGGGAACGTTGGTCAAGACGGTTGGAGCATAGTAATTTCCAGGACGTTGGAGCGGGTGTCCTCCAGCGAGAAGCTTCGCGCCCATCTGGATGGTTTTCTGCACGTCGGCGTCGAGATCCTTCACACCATCGGCCGTGGCTAGAGGCCCGAGTTCGGTTTTCTCGTCCATGGGGTCGCCGATCTTCAAAGCCTGCATCCGTGCGATGAATCGCCGTTCGAATTCGTCAGCGATGGGTTCAGCCACGATAAAGCGTTTGGCAGCGATGCAGGACTGCCCGTTGTTCTGGACGCGAGCTTGTACGGCAGTCTCGACCGCAGTGTCGAGATTGGCCGAAGGCATCACGATAAACGGATCGCTGCCGCCCAGTTCGAGCACAACTTTCTTGATCCGCCTGGCCGCTCCCACGCCCACTTGAATTCCCGCCTGCTCGCTGCCGGTCAGAGTTGCTGCGACTACGCGATGATCCGCAAGCAAGGCGTCAACATGGGAAGAACCGATCAGCAAAGTCTGGAACGCTCCCGGAGGAAACCCGGCGTCTTTGAAGAGAGTCTCGATCGCGATCGCGCATTGCGGAACGTTGGACGCATGCTTCAGCAGCCCTACATTGCCGGCCATGAGTGCGGGAGCGGCAAAACGGATCACCTGCCAGAAGGGAAAGTTCCAGGGCATCACCGCGAGGATCGGGCCAATCGGGAGGTAGCGGATAAAACTCTTTTTTGCCCCCGTCTCGACTAACTCGTCGGCAAGAAACTTCTCAGCATTTTCAGCGTAGTACCGGCAGGCTGTGGCGCACTTCGCGGCCTCGGCCACCGCGGCTCTGTAAGGCTTGCCCATTTCGAGCGTCATGAGGCGTCCGAGAGTTTCCTTGTCGCGTTCCAGGATCTCGGCGGTCTTCAGCATCCGCTTGGCGCGCTCCGCAAACGAAGTGTGGCGCTCCTGATGGAAGGCGGTAACCGCGAGCTTCAGTTTGATCTCGATTTCAGCCGCTGAGAGCGGCTGAAAAGTACTAATTACCTCGCCGTTAGCAGGATTTATGGTAGCAATCGCCATGTAAGAACCCTTATGCCCGAGAAATGCAGCCACGAAATGTGCATTGGACTGCTTAGATATCAGTTCAGATTAGAAACCGGTTGGATGCAAACAGGAAGGATCCGTCGCGGTCGTACCACTATACCACCGCCCAATTACACAAAGAAATACGCTTCGTCCTCTCCCACACCTAACTCTTGTCAGCAAACAATCACGCCCGTGTCATCTGGGTCTCGGCCTCGCGAGATGCGGATTTTCCATCGGCTTATTATCCGGGTGTTTCCAGAGTTCACGGAATTCCCGACCCGCGATGACACCAACCAAGAGCAGCGCAGCGATAGCGAAACACAACATCATTTCCAGCATCGTCACCCCCAACCTGTCAGCCTGGCAGGTGACTTTCGGTGCAAAGCTAGTCCCGATGTGCGACGCCTTGCAGTGATGAAAATCACCGTTGTTGCGTTGTGGATTTCTTTCGTGGATCGGTGCAATGAGTGAGGTTTTGATTCGCTATCGCGTGATTCCATAACCCACGCTGTGACCCGGTTTCAAATTGGAATACTCTCCCACTTGAAATGCCGGCTTGCGGTTTTCGATGGTTTACAATGATCAGTATCCTTCAGCACTCATCTTCATTCCATTTGGAGGACAGTCATGAAACTTACCCCCGGCAAACTTGCAGGTCTCAAAAAGGTTTCGAACGAGCGCGGCGTCATTGCGGCCGCGGCTATGGATCAGCGCGGCTCGCTGCAGAAATCGCTGGCCAAGGAAAAAGGCGGCGAGGTTACCAACCAGATGATGGAGGAGTTCAAAACGCTGGTCACTGAGGTTCTAACGCCGCACGCGTCGGCCATCCTGCTCGATCCGGAGTGGGGGCTGCCGGCGTCGAAGCGGCGCGCCAAAAATGCTGGCCTGCTGCTGGCCTATGAGAAGACCGGATACGACAAGACTGGTCCCGGGCGTCTGCCCGACCTGCTCGATCATTGGTCTGCGCGCCGTTTGAAAGAAGCTGGCGCGGACTGCGTCAAGATTCTGCTTTATTACACGCCCAACGATCCCAAGCACATCAATGAGACCAAGCATGCCTGGGTCGAGCGCATTGGCGATGAGTGCCGCGCCAACGACATCCCGTTCTTTCTCGAATTCGTGGGATATGAGGAAGGCGCCGACGAAAAAGGTTTGGAATACGCCAAGAAAAAACCGCACATCGTGACCGAGAGCATGCGCGAATTCTCGAAAGATCGCTACGGCGTGGACGTGCTCAAAGTCGAAGTGCCGGTGAACATGAAGTTCGTGGAAGGCACGAAGTCCTTCGCTGGAACAAGAGCGTACGCAAAAAAAGAAGCGATTGATTTGTTCCATAAAGCTGCAGCAGCCGCGACCAAGCCGTTTATTTATCTCTCGGCCGGCGTGAGCAACTCGGAATTCAGCGAGACGCTTGAACTGGCAGGCGAATCGGGTGTGAAGTTTAATGGCGTGCTCTGCGGGCGGGCCACCTGGAAAGACGGCATCCCGGTCTATGCCAAGCAGGGAGCCGCAGCTTTCCGCAAATGGCTGGAAACGGAAGGCGTGAAGAACATCAACAACGTCAACTCCAAGCTGAAAGCCGCGACCAGCTGGTATCCGATTTACGAAGCGGAGCTGGTGCACGCGTAAGCATATGGCGCAGGCGCTCCTGCCTGCGGCCCGTGGGTAATGCCCCATCCTCGTCGCGCCGTGGAGGAGGATGGGGCTTCTGTTTTTCGTCGCAACGTCACTGTGAAATCTTAGTCGCTCGCAAACTCTCCCAATCTCCAGAGCGCGATCCAACCCAGCAGAGCAAGATTCGGAAAAAGCAATGGCGCGAACGGTGCCGCTCCGAAAGTAAAATTCTTCAGCACGTGAATCGACGGCCCGTGAAGATTCGCGGTCGCGTGCAGGAAAAATCCCCACATACCCACCCCCGCTTCCCCAAGCAGAATTACCGCACACAGCAGAAGGAAGCGGCGCGATACTCGCGTCAGCAACGGAACGATCAGAAAACCAACGGCGACTGCACTCGCTGCTACGCCAACCCATTCGGTTGGATAGAAAAACCCATTCTCTGCGTGATCGCTTAGAGTTAATCCGAAATTTCCCCAAAATCCGCCCAGCGCGAAAAACAGAGTCCAGTGGGCCCACTCCCGCGATTCGGCTTCCACCATCCGGTTCATCACCAGCAGGAAACCCACACCGGTATAGGCCAACGGCGCGATAAACGGAGCCGAATAGGTAAGACTCTTAATCGTTCGCTCATAGAAAAATGAGCTGTCGAGGTGCAGCACAACCCCAGTCAGGCCGATGAGAATCGCGCCCCATCCAACGAAATATCCCAAGTCTGTCCAAACGGCTCGCCATCTCGGCCGAACCAATAGGCCAACGCCCAGAAGCACGGGCGAAGTCGCAGAAAAAAGGAGCGGGATGTATTCCTGCCATTTTCGAAATTCGTTGAACGAATGGGCCAGCAGAATGTCGAGTGTGAGGAAGGCCAGATTCGCGAGGCAAAAGGCCTCCACAAGAAACCATGGTTCGAAATACCAGCGGTTACTTCTTTCCATGGTTTCTCCGCAGCTCATCGGCCATTGCGTTCAGCTCAGCGGTTTTGCGCAGCATGGGATAGTTCCCATGCCACTGCACGAAATCAGCTCCACCCATAAACGCAGCATGTTTCGCGGTGCGCCCATCGTAGTGCCAGAAATCGAAGTAGACAAAGTCGATCGGTTGCGAGAATGGAGGGCTGCTCAGTGCGCCGTCTTTCCGCAAACCGTCGATGACCTCTTTCGCGGCAGTGACTTTTTCGTTCGTCGCCGTGACCACGGCCTCGGCTCTCTGATAGACGGGATCGATCACCGCTGCCGTATGGCATTGGGCACAAACCTGTTTCATCTTCGCCTGCGCCGCGGCGTAGTTCGGTCTTTTCTCGCTAATCGCATTCGCCAAGTAATACGACAGCCGCTCCGACGGATCGTGGGTCACGCCGAGCCCGTTGATGCCGCTCATGTGGCAAGTCGCGCAGGTCGGCACGAACATATCGCGCGTAGTCAGATCTTTCGGAGCCACACTCAGATTGAGGAGTCTCTCCTGCGCAGCAAACATGACGCCGTGTTTCGACTCTTCGTAAATTTCAATCTGTGAGTGATCGGGCCCGAGATGGCATTGCCCACACGTGCTCGGTAATCTCGCGATCGCGACCGAGCTTGTGTGACGCGTATGGCAGGCGGTGCATGTTCCGATCGTTCCATCCGGATTCGGTTTTCCCACGCTATGGCAGCGCTCACACCCGCTGGCCATCGCCGACGCTCCCTCAGCCGTGACAAACGGATGTGGCGGCCGCCGCGTCCCTCCCGGCTGATAAGTCTCAGAGAAATTCACCTGCTCAGGAGTGAGTCCCTTTTCGCCGTGGATCGCCGCCCATGCCGGTGCGGCATGACGGCTGCGCACAAACTGCTGATAGATCTGCTCGTGGCAGCTGCGGCAGTTGGCCGCGGTCAGGGGAACACTGGCGATCACGAATCCGTGATGGTCTTTCTTTTCCTGCCCCTGAGCCGCCTGATGGCAATCGAGGCAGCTCACACTTTTCTGGGCGTGCTTGCTTATCTCATATTCATGCACCACGGAGTACTGACTCCGGGCGTGGCATTCGGCGCATTTTCCCGAGGCGCGTACGAACTCGGCGGCCGCCTGTTCAGTCTCTGCTTTTGGGCGCGCGCGATTGATGAGAAAGGCCGACAGAATCAACGCAAACGCGATGACCACCGCGATAAATACCGAACGGAATGACACAAAGGCCTCCAAGGGTCAGCCGATTGGGGCAAAATCCGATCTAGTCTAACGAAAAAGCTCCGCGGTGAAATGGTCTCCGTCCGATATATCGCTAATAGCGCGGCCGAAACGGGAAGACAACGCGGCCTCGCCGAGGCTGCGGCTACAATACCCAGCATGTCGACCGTTCTCATCACCGGAGCGTCCGGCGGCATTGGATATGAATTGGCCAAGCTCTTCGCTCGCGATCATTTCACTCTGGTTCTCGTTGCGCGCAGCGGGGACAAGCTTGCGCAAGTCGCAAGTGAGTTAGAGGCCACCGGGGCCAATATCAGAACTGTTGCGCTCGATCTCTCTTCTACGTCCGCGCCGAAATCCCTTTTCGATCAATTGCAGTGGGAAAAAATCACCATCGACATTCTCATCAATAATGCCGGATTCGGCGCTTTCGGCGAATTCGCCGGGATGTCGGAGAGCCAGGTCCTTGGACAGATCGATTTAAACATTCGTGCGTTGACCGAACTGACGCGCCTGTTCTTGCCGCCGATGATCGCGCGACGAAACGGGAAGATCATGAATGTGGCGTCCGTCGCTGGTTTTCAGCCCGGTCCCCTAATGGCCGTTTACTACGCGACCAAGGCGTACGTCATTTCTTTTACCGAAGCGATCGCCAATGAACTGCACGGCTCAGGAGTGACCGTAACCTGCTTCTGTCCTGGCGCGACCCACACAGGATTTGCCAGGCGCGCCGGAATCGAGCAGTCGCGGCTATTCAGCCTTGGCGCCATGAGCGCGGAACGAGTCGCCCTCGATGGTTATCGCGCGCTGATGAGAGGACAAAGTCTGTCCATATCCGGCGCTCACAATTGGCTGATCGCGCAATCGACGCGGTTTGCGCCGCGAAAGATGGTAACCGCCGTCTCGCGCTGGGTCACGGAGCGGATAAAAGCATAGAAGGTTACCCGCACCGGAGATTTCTAGCACGATCGAGAGCGAAAATCGGCGCCTTTGCAAACTTTTACCAAGCGCCCGGATATCCTTCCTGGAATTTTCCGAGTCCAATCGATTGATTGCGGGTTTCCTTCAGTAGCCCGCTGTTCGAACCGAAAGCGCCACTGAGAGGCTTTCGAGGGGAGGTGCCACGTGTCGTACCTTCGCTCTTGCCGCAAGATTTTCCTTCAAATTCCAACTCTTTCCGTTGAGACAAGAAACCGATCAAAACTGAACGCGATCGCGATTGCCGTATGCATTTTCGTCGTGCCATGCCTGGGTCAGGAGCAGCCGCAGGCACGGCAGTCCGACTCGCAAAATCCCGCAACACAATCGCAGAGCCAGCCGACCTTCACGATCCCAGCGGGAACGCGAATCTCTTTAGTGCTGACACAACCAGTCCAGAGCCGTTACGTGCGGCGCGGAGACGATGTCTTCGCTCAAATCGTCTCGCCGGTTGACTCAGGCAACCAGGTTGTCATCCCGGCGGGCACGTTTGTCCAAGGATCGATCGAGAAGTTAGGGCGCAGAAGCACAGAAGGCGAACTAAGTCTGCAGTCGCTTTCTATCACGTTTCCCGACGGCTACGTGGCGCCGATCGCGGGACCGATCACGCTGTATAGCGATGAGGGATACGCCCTCAAAGATCCGGGATCCAACCGCATGGTGGGCGCGTTTTTACTTCCTGTAGCAGGAGCGGGGATAGGCGCGCTGATCGGTCATTCGGTCGGCAAACCGGATTCCAGCGTCACCAGCCCATTTCCTCCGGGTTGCACTGGACCGCCGCCTTTCTGCACAACAACGACCACGCCGGTCTTTGGGACGAAGGGAGAAGACACTGGCATCGGTGCTGCAGTCGGTGGGGGGGCTGGAATGATTGCCTCGCTGGCGCTGCTGTTCGGCTCTCACCATTTCTATGTTGTGGCGGGTGCGCCGATCCAGATGACGTTGCAGCAGCCGGTAACGTTGCAACAAGCCGAAGTCGCCAAAGCCGTTCGAGACTCTGCGCAACATCCTGTTCCAGTGCAGCCCATTGCGCCATTGCCGGTTTATTACCCGCCGTATCCGGACAACGCGCCGCCTCCGACCCCGCCGCCCACGCCACCGATCATCATTCCAGGGACTCCCGGCCCCAATGGTGTTCCCGGTCCGCCAACGATCATTCCGGGCACGCCGGGAACGCTGCCGTAACAAGAGAACGCAAGCGGCTTTCGCCGAGTCCAAGGAGATCGACCATCATCGCCAGCTGATGATCGTCGTGTTCGGATAATAGTGATTCAGGATTTGCTGGAAACCTGCGCCATCGTGCGCCATCGCTTTGGCTCCGGCCTGGCAGAGTCCAATCCCGTGCCCTTCACCAACTCCCCTTAAGGTAATGTGATCTGCTGCTTTTTCAATTTTGAATGCGTCGCTCGGAATCATGTCCCAACCGAGGCGGCGATCCACAATCAGGCGCACAGATTCATTCGAACTGCGTAGCGAGGATGCATCCTGTCGAGAGATGCGGCGGGTCCAATGCACGGGATGATCGCGACAATACTTGCACTCGACGGAATAGTAGGGATAAGTCGCAGAAGGCAGTCCTAACTCCGCAGGTGTGCGCGTACGGCCACTGCAACTCCGCGTGTACATCGCGGCGAAGGGCTGGGATTCGTATGCGAGCACCAGAGCGCGCGTGGAGGAGGCCGCGATGGCCGCGGCGCTCGTGGTCGCGGGCGGCTCGCGCAGGAACTGGCAGTGAGTCGTATCGCAGAAATCGAAATCGTGGTGACGTCCGCGTGCCGCGACCAGATACGTCCGGGCCGCAATCGCCTCCGCTTTGAGAGCTTCCAGCGGAGTGTCGGGCGCACTTTCGGCAGCAACTACAGAGGCGACGGCAGTTTCACGATCCATAGTCACGACAACGGACAGTGAGCGGGCAGATGACTGGATCTGCAAGGTGCCGTGGTAGTGGCGCGTGATCTTGTCGGGAATCGTCAGCATGAAATCAACCGCATCGTCGCTCCGTCCTGAACACGCAAGGGCCATTGCGGGAATCACGCGCGATCCAACAGAAACGATAAGCCTATCGGAAGAGCTACGAATCGTCGCCGAATCCAGGCCAGAGCTTTGCTCAAGCACGAGCGTTTCTTTGCCGAGATGAAGAACAAGCGCCTGGCCCGGAAAAGCACTCACGATAACTTCTCGCGGATGGAAAAGGCCCAGAACGGAGATTCGAACGCTATTTCCCGGGGATGGATCTGGGGAACTGCTCTGAGTTTGCGGAGACCGCGAGCTCCCACTTGTCACAACCAGAAGAATCAGCGCTTGCGCCAGCAATATTCGAGTGAAGAATTGAAAACGCGCGGCATTCGAGAATTTCCGTCGCATAACGAGCTAGTACTCGATCTGCTGCAGC
>JASHQK010000546.1 GCA_030039195.1 Candidatus Sulfotelmatobacter sp. | reverse complement strand
GCGCGCTCAAGTTCCCGCCGATGAGTGAGCGCTACACCGCGATTACGGAAGTAGTGAAGAGCAACAGTGGGGAGAACACCGGCCCGAGTCTGAGCGTCATGCGGCGGAAATGGAGTAACTAATTCTCCCCAGGCGCGAATGCCAGCAGGACATTTCCGCCGATGGCGTTGTTGTAGCCGGCGTTGACGTAGAGCATGCCGCCGACCGCAGTCGGTCCGGCCCCGTTGAATGATCCCCCTTGTGCGGGCACGCCGTTGACTGTCTGGTAATTGCGCACGGCATCGTAGTCCCAGATCACGCTGCCATCGTTCGCATCGTATGCGCGGAGGTGACCGTCGAGCGATCCAGCGAATACTACGCCCGGAATGACGGTGGGTGGCGCCATTTGCGCCGCACTGCATCCAAACTGCCCGATGCACGCGGGCTTCACGGGAGCCGCGTACCAGGTCTGCTTGCCGGTGGCTAGTTCCAGCGCAAACAAACCGCCGCCGCGCTGCGGATCACTGTCATCCCAATCGGACAAGGGGAAATACGCATCCTTCTCGTCGGAAGCGCCGCCCCACTGAATGCCGCCGAGCGGGCCGCCGTGGCCGAGGGTCCGTTCCCAAAGCACTTTGCCTTTCTGGTCAGGATCGAGCGCGTACACCGCGCCGGATTTCTGCGCCAGCAACAGCACAGCGCGTCCGTTGCGCGCCGTACGCAGCATGGGTGGGGCGCCAAAGTCGAAGTCATCGCCGCGGCTCGCCGGGCAGTTGTCTTTCTGTTCCGCGACGCAGCCGATATTCCACAGATCGTTGGGCGTGAACTGGCGCGACCAGAGAATTTTCCCCGTGTCCATGTTCATGGCGATGACGGCATCGGAAGTCTGGCTCGGCGGATCAGAATAGTTGTTGCCCGTGGCTACATAGATGACACGGCGCTTCACATCCGCGGTCGGAGAAGACCACACTGCCGCGCCCGACGGTCCGTAGAACTGGATTCCTGACGCGCCCTTGCGCGTGGGTTGCGCCACGCGATCGATGGTGTAGGACTTCCAAATCTGTTTGCCGGAATTCGCGTCGAGCGCGACCACGCTGCCGCGAAACGTGCAGCAGGGATATTTCGGATCGACCGCCGCTCCTTCTTCTCCCGAGGAAATGGGAACGTACAAGCGCGAGCCGAAGAGCAGGGGCGACCCGGTAATGCGCGCCGCGGCGTGCGACTCGGGATGCGCCTTCCACAGCACAGACCCGTCAGCAGCTGAAAGCGAATAAACATTTCCATTCGTGTCGCCGAAAAATAAGGCAAGGCCGTGATTGCCGATCGACACCGCTGTCTTCACCGTCGCCGACGCCTTGAAGGTCCACCACACGCAACCGGTCGCGGCATCGAGGGCATAGACTGTGCCATCTTCGCTGCCCACGAAAAGTTTTCCCGCATCAGATGTCGGCTGGCCGTAAGTGGCCGAGGCGCCGGGAAATCCGAAGGCCCATTTCAATTTCAGGTTCTTCACTTGCTCAATTGTCAGCCCAGCGGCTGCGGACGCCTGGAAGCGGGTGTTGTGCGCATCGACTCCCCAGCCGTTCCATACGGGAGCGCTGGCGGGTGGATCGAGGTTGGCGGGGCAGGTGCCGCTCATTTTCACCACAGCCGAGAGCGCGGGCGACCCCAGGTAATCCGCCACGGCGACTCGTTGCACTTTGGAGAGCCAGCGGCCTTCCCACTTCATCTTGCCGGTTTCGAGCGCGGCGAGAATTGATTCGCGCGACATCTGGCGAAGGCCGTCGGGCAGGGGAGCCTTCGAGCCGCTGTCGGGGCGATGGCAGGTGGCGCACTTCTTCTCGAACAACGCAGCACCATCCACCGGCGCGGGGGATTTTCGTGCCGTACAGCCGGCGACAAAGATCATTGCCATCAATAGGCAGGCGCAACTTGCGTACTGGGCGCGTGGCGTCTTTCTACTCAAACTGTCAGATCCTCCGAAATATCCATTATCAAGCATGAAGCAGTTTTTGCGCGCTGACGTAAAGAGTGGTGAGGAAGAGTAAAGTTTTCTAGCGCGCGCGCTGGGCGAGCGAAGCCGGGAACGCCATGGCGGGTTCCCCGGCATATGGATAGATGAGAAATG
The DNA here is from genome assembly GCA_030039195.1 of Candidatus Sulfotelmatobacter sp. Taxonomy (GTDB): domain Bacteria; phylum Acidobacteriota; class Terriglobia; order Terriglobales; family Acidobacteriaceae; genus Sulfotelmatobacter. The sequence continues at coordinate 429 of JASHQK010000546.1, read as the reverse complement.
GGTCGCCGTGGTTGTGAAATGCGGCGCGTATGCAGGAAATGGGATGGAAAGATGCGGCGACGGTGAAGGAAATCTCCGGTATTGTCAGGGCGTAGGGCGGTGGAAATGCGCGGGTGAGATCTTAATGCGGCCCTGAAGGGCCGCTCTTCCACGGTCCGTCGACTCAGGCAAACTGCGCGCTCGCCGATTTGGAAAGGTCGCCTCGCGCTTATTGCGACGCCAAGCAGCGGCGTCGCGGCGCGGTGGCTCCCTCAGGTCCTTCGCTCGGCAAAGAGCGCCTCGCTCAGGATGACAACGCAAAAACACGGGCGGACGAAGGCGTCCGCCCCTACACAAGCTCTAGCTGCAACCGCTGGTCGAGCCGCAGGACATGCATCTGTAGCAGCTGCCGTTGCGGGTCATGATGCTGCCGCAGAAGCTGCAGCTGGG
>JASHQK010000545.1 GCA_030039195.1 Candidatus Sulfotelmatobacter sp. | reverse complement strand
TCAACTCCACGATTCCCCCGTATACCAAGCGGGACGAAGACCCTCTGGCCCATACCATCCCCAGTCATTCAACGTGAAGATGAAATGTTGTCGTTCATAGCTACGACACGAAGGGGAGAGATTTGAGCGGTAAAAGCCTTGGGTCGCACGACAATCATCTAGCTTTTCTTCGAGAACTCCGACCACCGTCCCTTTCGGTCCGCCAAAGTCTACAACGTGGGCCTCGTAGGTGACGGGTTCTTCATCAGCTTGCACCGTGAATGGAGCCGCGACTCGGATGCCAAGGTCTTTCGCGGCATCGAGCCACGCTTGCGAAATAGCTTCGTCAACGACTCTTGCCGTCATAGCCCATCAAACACGGAGTATTGTGCCACGTTCGCGAGCAACTGTCGCAAGCAGACCATTACACTCAAATTGCCTGCGGAAGCAGGATTGCCCGATTCGATTCCCGTTGCACTTATCCGCCGGCTTTGAGTTCCTGCAGGACTTGTTTTGCGATTTCTTTCAGGGTCTCGAACACGCCGACGCCTTGGAAGGCGACCGCTTCGACAACCGGTTCGTTTTTGCGGCGAAGTTCGGTCGAGAGGAGATCGACCGGAAGGATGTTGGGCAGGTCGCGCTTGTTGAGCTGCAGAACGTAGGGAATCTTGTTGAAGTCGTAGCCGTGCTCTTTCAGGTTCGCCATGAGATTGTCGAGAGCTTCGACGTTGGCGTCCATGCGCTGCTCCTGCGAGTCGGCGACGAAGACAATGCCATCGACGCCGCGCAGAATCAGCTTGCGGCTGGCGTCGTAGAACACCTGGCCGGGCACAGTGTAGAGGTGGATGCGAGTCTTAAAACCGCGGACTGACCCGAGATCGAGCGGCAAGAAGTCGAAGAACAGCGTACGCTCGGTTTCGGTGGCCAGCGAGATCATCTTGCCCTTCTGCTGATCGGCAGTTTTCTGATAGATGACCTGCAGATTCGTGGTCTTGCCGCCGAGTCCGGCGCCATAGTACACGATCTTGCAATTGATCTCGCGGGCTGCGAAGTTGATGAAACTCAAAGGCTTTCCTCGAACGCGCGCCGCCCTCAGAGGCTAACACGCACACAAACGCCCAAAATGGAGGCTCGCGGTCTTTATATCACACGAGGGAGATTAAGCGCAGGTTACTCAGGTGACCCCGGGGGAGTTGCAGCCCCGGACGCCTTCGTCCGGGGTCGTCACTCGCCCGCTTCGCGGCTCGGGGGGGGAATGCCTCCGCCCCTACACAATCTTTCCCCTTGCCACGGAACCTATCTTGGCGCGGGGGCAGGATAATAGCCGTCCTTCGCCGAAATCTTCAGCCCGCGGCGGTCCACGATGACGTCGATGCTGTGATACATCGAGCTGGGTGTGGATTTGACGGAATATCCCATCGTGTACTGGTTGCGGACATCGGAGGTGATCCGGCCGTAGGCGTCTTCGATCGCATTGCGGGTAAGTTCCGCATTGATCTGGCCACCCCCGGTAGCTTTGGTGTATCGCGGCAGGAGGTCCCAGAAGCCCTGCATCTTTAGATGAATCTTCCCCACTTGCCGGAAGACGGGCAGGGCTCCGCTTCCGACGACCACGGCCTGCACCTGGATCTCGCGGGACTCGAGAACGCGCAGCACATCGCGGTAGCTGGCCTGGCTGCCGTATTCGTGACCGTCGGCGACGACGAGAATCACGCGGCGGCGGCTTTTGTCGCGTTTGCCCAGATCCAGGGCGGCGCGCAGGATCGCGTCATTGAGAACGTGCGCTTCCTGCGTGGGGGTTTGAATCGGAGCAATGGGTGGGCCGTTTATGGGAACGCCGTTGACCGTGGGACCGACAGAGAACGGATCGTTCAATTGTTGTGGTCCGTTGTTGCGGCCTGGGTAGATCTTGATCTGATTGAGAGCTTCCTGAAAGCGCTGGCTTTTGCTGGTGAAATCGAGCTGTTGGGCCACGGAACTGCTATACGTATAGAAAGCGAACTCATCGTAAGGGCTGAAGGCTCCAACGAGCGCACTGAGGCTGTCATACACTTTGCTGAGAGTGACTTCCTGCATGCCGAGATCGAGGACGACCGCGACGGAAAGCTCAAAGGGATCGCTGGTGAAATAGGTCAGGGTCTGCCGGCGACCATTATCCAGAACCGTGAAATCTTTGGGACCGAGGCCCTCGACCAGGCGTCCGTCACTGTACTTCACTGTGACGGGGATCAATACCTCGCCCACCGATACTTTCGGAAGTATGTAGACGCCTTGCTCCGAGGGACTCAGTTGGTTGCGCGGGATGCTTCCCGGAGGCACGGTTTGAACAGGCGGCATCTTCGGCGGGGGCTGGGTGGCGCCGCTTGAGGAAGACGAACCCACTTCCGGCTGAGCTTGTTCAATGGCGTGGCTGGGATTTGTGGGCTGAGGCAAGGGCGCGGGTGGGGGCGGCTGAACCGTGGAAGGAGCGTCGGGAATGCCTTGATCTTGCTGGGATTGACCCGCCTGCGACGGATTGGACTGCGGTTGGGATGACTGGGTCCCGCTCGACTGGCCAGCCTGGCTCTCGGTTCCGGCGGTCTGGGCGTAAAGCGCAGCCATGCCCAGTGCGAAGACCGTGCCGAATAAAAGCAGCCAGCGGAAACCCTGTCGGATTTTCCCGTTCCAAAGCCCCTGGGTTTGTGCCATAAAGTTAAATGCCAAGAAAAACGCCCTTTTTTCGTGGGATGCCCAAATCGACCGATTTGGTGCATCTAAGCTAGGATTAGACTAACAAAGATTTCGTTTCGAGAGTGTCCGATGCATACATTGAGCATCCGCCCGCACCGAATTCTGCCCCTCTCTGTCGTTCTAGCCCTCTGGCTGTTTGCGTCGCTGCTGCAGGCGCAGTCTAGTCCGGCGGCGTCGGGTACGCAACAGCCGTCGTCGAACCAGCAATCCGGAAACAGCGGCCAGTCAGCTTCCGGCCAGCAATCCGATCAATCGCAAGGGCCGGTAGCGACTTTCAAAGCCAATGCGAATATTGTGCAGATCTTTTTCAATGTCAAGGATAAGCACGGCGCGCTCATCCCCAATCTCACCAAAGATGATTTTACGGTCGGGGAAGATGGCCAGCCGCAGACGATTAAATATTTTACGGCGGAATCGAACCTGCCTCTGACGCTCGGCATCATGATCGATTCCAGCGCCAGTCAAACCAACGTGCTCGGCATGGAAAAAGAAGTGGGCGGCGCTTTCCTGCGGCAGATCCTGACGGACAAGGACGAGGCCTACGTGATCAGCTTCGACATCAGCGTGGACCTGCTGCAGGATTTCACCCGCGACGTTCATCGCCTGCAGAGCGCGTTGAACAAAGCCAAAATCAATGCCGATTTTTCCAGTGGCGGCATTCCGGGCATGGGGGGTGGTCCCGTTCCCACGCAGAACGCTCCGGGAACGCTGCTCTACGACGCCGTGTATCTTTCGGCGCATGACATGCTTTCCAAAGAAGTTGGGCGCAAGGCCATGATTCTGCTGACCGACGGGCAGGACGAAGGCAGCCGCCTTAAGCTCAGAGATGCCGCCGAAGCAGCGCAGAAGGCCGACGCCATTGTGTACGTGCTGCTCTGCGCCGATCGCGGCTTCTATGGCGGATTTGGCTACGGCTACTCAGGCGAATCGGATATGCGCAAGCTGACCGAGGAGACCGGCGGCCGCGTCATCAATGTGGGCAACAAGTTCGACAAGCTGCGCGACGCTTTCGATCAGATCGCCAACGAACTGCGCAGCCAGTACAACATTGGGTATACGTCGACCAATACGAAGATGGATGGTTCCTACCGCAAGATCGAAATCAAGAACAAACAGAGTTACAAGATTCAGGCGCGCGCGGGATATTACGCAGGAACCGCGGAGGACTAGGGCTGTAGTGCCGCCGGCCCGGCGGCCGGGTGGGGCGCCCGCGTCAACACGTGAGCTTCTTTCAGATACGAAGAGCTGCCGAGGAAGATGGACCGGCCATCGTGGCTTGCCTCGAAGTTGCACTCGCCCCTTACCGTCGTCAGTACACTCCCGAAGCTTTTGCCGACACCGTGCTGGACGCGACATCGGTTCAGGAACGCATGCGCGAGATGTGTGTGTTAGTCGCATTGTCGCGAACGGCGGATTCCGAAGGAAAAATTGCGGGCACAATTGGATGTAAAGCGAACGGCGAAGAGGGGCATCTGCGCGGAATGGCAGTGTTACCCGAGTGGCAAGGGACAGCCGTGGCGTCGGCGTTGCTGGCAGCGGCCGAGGCTGAGCTGCGGAACGCGGGGTGTAAGTACGTAACATTAGACACGACCATGCCGCTGCAGAGGGCGATCCGGTTTTATGAGCGGCACGGGTTTGCGGCTTCGGGGCGGGTCGCAGATTTTTTCGGGATGGAGTTGTTCGAGTACACGAAGCAGCTTTAGCGCAACATCAGCGCTCTGCATCCCATTTCTCGCAAAGCCGCGAGAAGTGGGGCACTCTTGCCTTTCCCTACATGCTTCTGCCCGGGGCTGGGCCGGTCCTGCTACACTGCTGGCCTGGGGGTGCCGCAATGCCACGATTCTCCCGCCGTTCGTTTCTGCAATTTTCCGCCGCCGCTTCCGCGGCGTCTCTCCTGCCCGCATTCACCGAATCGATGCTGGCGCAGGCGGCGCGGCCGCGAATGCCTGAACCACCGCCCGGAGCAGTCGTCATCGATGCGAACGAAAATCCGCTGGGGCCGTCTCAGGCAGCGTGCGAGGCGATGGCGACGATTCTTCCGCATGGCGGCCGCTATCAGAGTTATCTTACCGACGATCTCATCAAAACTTACGCGCAGCAGGAGGGCGTAAAGCCGGAATACATTCGCGTCACGGCGGGATCGACTCCGGCGTTGAGCCTGGGCGTGCTCGCGTTCACGTCATCCGAAAAAAGCTATGTCACGGCCGATCCCAGCTTTGAACTGGGCATGAACATAGCCGATCGCAGCAAAGCGCGGCTGGTGAAAGTGCCGCTGACAAAATCGTATGCCCACGATGTGCGTGCGATGCTGAGCGAGGCGCCGGATGCGGGCTTGTTCTACATCTGCAACCCCAATAATCCGACCGGCACGCTCACACCGCATTCGGACGTCGAGTATCTCGTCGCGAATAAGCCGAAGGATTCGATCGTCATGGTCGACGAGGCCTACATTCACTTCACCGAGAAGGCGGAAAGCGCGCTCGACCTGGTGAAGGCAGACAAAGACGTGATCGTGCTGAGGACGTTTTCGAAAGTCTACGGCATGGCCGGAATCCGCTGTGGAGTTGCGATTGCGCGTCCCGACTTGCTCAACCAGACTCTGGCACGCGGCGGATGGAACTTCATGCCGGTGACGGCGGTGGTTGCCGCGACGGCGAGCCTGAAAGATTCGCAGTTGGTTCCGGAGCGCCGGGGCATCAATGCGAGCATCCGGCAGCAGACGTTTGATTGGCTCGATCGTAATGGGTATACCTACATTCCTTCCGAATCGAACTGCTTCATGGTCGATGTGAAGCGGCCCGGGCGGCAGGTGCAGGAAGCGATGGCGAAGGAGAATGTTTTTATCGGGCGGACCTGGCCCATCATGCCCAACTGGGTGCGAATCACCGTGGGCACGCAAGCAGAAATGGAGAAGTTCCAGGCGGCGTTTCAGAGGGTGATGAAGGGATGAGCAGTGACCGCTTTGTTGGCGCCATCTCACAATCAGTTCTGTCATCCTGAGCCGCGTATGTTGCGGCGAAGGAGCTATGCAAGGGGCCGGCGAAAATGCATAGATCCTTCGGTCCGCCGAAATTGGCGGACCTCAGGATGACAATCGTGCCTACTCCACCGACTCGCCCCAGCGTACAACTCGGCCTTCGCGGCTGCTTTTGTGAGCCATCAGGAGCCCGCGCATCGTGCGCAGGGCCTGATCCGGCGTGACATCCAGCGGAGCGTTGTTCTCGACGGCATCGCGAACGTTGGCATAAAAGCCGCGATAGTCACCGCGTTCGGTCTTGATTTTGCGCGGCTTCTCGTTGACACGGCTAAGAATTCCCCAGCGATCTTCGGGTTCTTCGCCCCAATCCGGGCCCCACTCCAAGCCGTCAGGATAGTTCGGGCTGCGCAGGATTTCTTCCTGCGGATCCATGCCGTACTTGATGAACGAACCTCCGGTGCCGTAAATCAGCAGATGCGGGCCGGGCGCGTAGGCGACGATGCGTGCGCGCAGGCTCACGCGCAGGCACGGATACTGCAAGAATACGTCGAATGCGTCATCGACGATGGAAGTCGGGCGCTGGCAGAGAGCTGCGGCTGAAATGGACTCTGGTTCTCCGAACAGGACGAGTGCGCCATCGATCAGGTGAGGCCCAAGGTCCCACAACACGCCGGCAGCGGGGAAATCGGCGCGTTCGCGCCAGGCACTCGGCTTGGGATCGAGACGAAAACGGTCGAAGCGGGCTTCATACTCGGCGACTGCACCGAGAGCGCCGGAGTGAATGAGCTTCTTCACGGTCAGAAATGCGCCGTCCCAGCGGCGGTCCTGATAGACCGTGATCAGACGTTTGCGATCGGCAGCCAACGCGACCAGTTGCTGCGCTTCTCTCATGGTCGGCGTGAAGGGCTTGTCGACGACGACATGGCGTCCGGCTTCGAGGCAGGCTTGCGTGTAGGAAAAATGCGAATCGTTAGGAGTGGCGACGACGCAAAGCTGGATAGAGTGGTCGGAGAGCATTTCGTCTAGCGTGCGGGCGACACGGACTTCGGGATATCTTCTCCTGGCATTGTCCGTGTGGCGCTCCAGAATGCAGGCGAGTTCCATCCCGCGCACACCGCGAATCATGGGCGCGTGAAAGGCTTGCCCGGCGAGACCGAATCCAATGAGGCCGACGCGTAGCATGGGTTCTCCAGTTTACAAACAGCGCTGTCATCCTGAGCGGAAATGCCGTTCGCGCAGCGTACGGCATCGCAGTCGAAGGACCCCTTGAGTCTGAACGCCAGCGACCGTCTGTCAGGGGATTTCGATCGCTCCACTCACCGATCTTTCAAGCGACGGACGAATTTCAGTCCCGACCAAACGTCGGTAACGGCGCAGACTTTCACGTCTACTATGCCCGCACCGAGGCCGATTTCGCGGACCACATCCTCGGTCAGATCGGTTACGACGCCGGAACTTTTCTTCGGCCAGCTGATCCACAGCATGCCGGCGGGAGCGAGTTGTTTCGTCATCTGACGGAACTTCTCCGACAGCTCGTTCTTCGATTTTGTGAACAGCATCATGAAATCGGCTTGCCGTTTGCCGTCGGAAAGAATCTCGCACTGCGCTAGTGACTGCTTCAACTCCGACCCAACATCGGCTGGCATTTCAAACAAGCGCACGCGAGCGCCGTCTTTGATGCCCAGCTTTTTCGGAAGCGGTGTGCCAGAGTATCCGGGCATTGGAGGTATGCGAGGCTAGCGCGCCACAGCGCGCGCGGAAGCAGAGGCGGGAAGCGGAGAATACCATCCGCGGCGCGAACGCACGCGGAGGTTCTTGCTGTCTTTGGCGACGATTTCAATGGTGCGGTAGTGGCCGTCGTATTTCAGGTCGGCGGGTTTGTAGGAGACGGCATACTGGCTGCGGAGTTCGTCCTGAATGTCGGCGAAGGCGTTGGCCACTTCGCTAATCTGGAAGGGGAAGAAGGCGCGACCACCGGTAGCGTCGGCAATGCGCTCCAGAACTTTATCGCCCGCGCTCTTGGTTCCGCTGACGTTGGTCGAGATCGTGTAGACGATGGCTTCGGCACGCTGCGCCATCTCGATGGCCTCCTCGCGCGTCACGTGGCTGAGGTTATCTTCGCCATCGCTCAGCAAAATCACGGCGCGGCGAACCGTTCCGGCGGCAGGCGCTTTCAGCAACTTGTCGCGGCATGTGTAATAGAGCGCGTCGTAGAGCGCGGTGCCGCCGCCCGGACGCAATTCGCGGACGCCATGAGCCAGGGCCACCGTGTCGTCGGTGAAATCCTGCGTGACTTCGGGCGTGGCGTCGAAACCGATCACGACCGCCTGATCGTAGTGCGGACGAATCGTCTGATTGAGGAACTCGACGGCTGATTCCTGCTCGAACTTGAATCGGTCGCGCACCGAATTGCTGGCGTCAATGAGCAATGCGACCTGGAGCGGCAGATTGGTCTCGGCGTGGAAACTGTTGATCTGTGCCGGAGGCTTGTTGTCGTCCAGAACTTGAAAATCGCTTTGCTTAAGATCGGTGATGCGGCGGCCATGCTTGTCGGTCACGGTGAAGACGACGCTGACTTCGTTGATCGATGCCTTGAAGGTCGCCGCGGGTTCCGTACCTTCATCGGCGGGCTTGGAGGGAGCCGCAGCAGGAGTTACCGCATTCTGGCCAGGCGGCTGTGCCGGGGTCGTGGCGGGGGCGGTTCCGGCGGCCGGTTGCGCGGTTTGCGCCATAGCGGTGGCCGCGAACAGCGCCAGCAGAGCGAGTCGCGCCGCCATCAGCAGATGTTTCAAGAGTGGACGATCCGAAGATAGTTTGGGCCCCACGCATTCCACCTCATCACATTATAACCGTGTTTGCGCCGGGCTTATCACCGTGTTTGTGCCGTGCCCGTGAGGGCGAGTCAACACTAACGATGCTGCCCAGTGTCGCCGGAATTGCGGTTTTCGAGGGCGACAAGGAAGTCCTGCAGTTCGCCGGGCAGCGGCGTCTCAAAGGAGAGTGTTTCTCCGGTTCGCGGGTGCACGAGTTCGAGGCGGGCTGCGTGCAGAAAGTTTCGCGGCAAGGACAGGGCAGGCGTGCTCTCCTCTTGGACTCGACCGCGCCTTTTCGGAAGTGGGTTCGAGTTCATAATCCGCAAAGACTGCGGGGCCTTCAATTCCTTCGGTGCGCCATAGAGGGTGTCGCCCACGACAGAATGGCCCAGCGAAGCCATGTGAACGCGAATCTGGTGCGTGCGGCCGGTATCGATTTTCACTTCGACAAGCGTGAATTTGCCGTAAGGCGTATCGAGACGGCGAACGACTCCATAGTGCGATACCGCTTCCCGGCCGCCGGAGAAGCGCGTGGTCATGCGCGTGCGGCGAACGCGGTCACGGCTGATGCTGGCGGAGATGGTGCCGCGATCCTTTTTCAACCATCCGTGAACGAGCGCAATATAAGTTTTCCTGACCTCGCGACGCGCGAACTGCGCGGCGAGCTTGCCATGGGCTTCGTCGTTCTTGGCAACGACAATCAGACCGCTGGTTTCTTTGTCGAGACGGTGCACGATGCCCGGGCGCGTTTCCCCACCAACTCCCGACAACGAAGAAAAATGATGCAGCAACGCGTTGACCAGCGTTCCGCGATTGCGCGCGTCGTCGGTGGCTCCGGCGCCGGCATGCACCATCATGCCGGCGGGCTTGTTGACGATGGCCAGATCGTCGTCTTCGTAGACAATATCGAGTGGAATGTCTTCAGCGACAGCATGGAGCGGTGGCCGCTCGGCTGGGCCGAGGATGGTGATGCACTCGCCTCCACGGAGTTTGAGCGAAGCCTTCGCCGGAGCGCCATTGAGCAGAATTTTTTCGGCGCGAATCAGTTCCTGCACGCGGGCACGGCTGACGTTGAGATGCGAAGCGAGAAATTGATCGAGGCGCTGGCCGGCGTCTGCGGGCGTGGCCGAAGTCGTCTTGGACCTGTGCTCGGACATCTCGGATCGTGCGGGGTCAGGGTGTACTTGCGTTGTCGTCCAGTACTAGCGAAGATTCAGCCTTCGCGGGATCAAACTTGACTTGAACCAGCGCGTTGCGGATTGAGCTGACATAGTCCCACGCTTCCGATTCTTGCGCGAATTCCCTTGAGAACCGACCAGAATAGTACTCGCCCTCTACCCGGTAGGAGTATGCGGCCTCCGCCACGAAGTAGTGCGATGAGCGAGTACGTATTTCGCGGACATCGCAGTTCTCGATCCTGCCCTCAACCACAGGCCATGTGGCGGTGCCACGGAATCTGAGTGCGCGAGAAAGGCGAAGCGCTGCGAGGAGTATCACAGTCGCAATTAACGGAATAATGCCTATCCACGGGTTGCCAGTGAGTCGGCCCAGCTGAATCAGGCAGATGGCTGTCAGAGTGAGTCCGACAACAGAAAAGGCAAGCACATTAACGATCCGCGAGAACTGCTGCGGCACACGCTTCAGCTCGCCAAACAGCGCGATATATGCAAAAGTCG
>JASHQK010000048.1 GCA_030039195.1 Candidatus Sulfotelmatobacter sp. | reverse complement strand
GCCGGGATTAGCTGAGGTCAGCACCAGCAGGTGGTGCGCCTGAGATCCAACATAGCTCAGGCGCAAGAATACTGTCCCAGGAAGCTCGCGTTCCACGGTTACGTTGTAGGTTTCTGAGTACGGGGACGCGTTGCGGTAATAGAACGCTGGGTCGCCTGTGATTGGAGTGTACTTCGACCAGTCGACCGTTGTGTTGGGATGGGAAGCCGAGGCCCCGAATGGCGGCATCGGCGAAGGGAACGGTTGCCCGTCTGACAATCCTGTAGTCGACGATACGAACGGTTTGTCGAACATCGGATGTCCACCGACGCTGTCGTAGTCGTATCCATACGGAGCGTTCGCACTCATGATTCCCGCCGAGAGGCCCTCAATTGCCGTGTGGAAGAGGCCCACTCCCGCGTGAATGCTGCTCTTGCCGGAACTACCGAAAATCGCTCCGAGTAAGCCATCGGCAGAATTAGGAGAGTAAGCCAGACCGACGCGAGGAGCGAAATCGGTCCATTGCGTAGGGGCTAAAGTGTTCGGGACTCCGCGGTCACCGGGAAAAACCATCCCTTGCGGAGCACCGGGATAGACCTCCGATTGCTCACCGAGAACGAAAGTTTGCAATTGATTGTATTTTTCGTGCCAAGGCGGCAGTACGTCCCACCGTAACCCGTAGTTCACCGTGAGGTTGGTTCGTAGGCGCCAGCTGTCTTGGCCGAAGAGGCCGATGTATTTGTTGCGAATGTAAAATGGAGCGGCGTCCCCTTGTTCATAGGTGCTGGCGATGCCCAGCAGATAGTCCGCGAAATCCGATCCGGTTTCACTACCTTGAAAAACGAACGACCCATTATTGATTGAATCAGAGTTGATGTTGATCTGATCGATGTGGAGGTTCGCTCCTATTTTCAGAGTGTGCGGACCTGCGACACGCGTGAAGTTGTCACTCCACTGCCAGGTGTTGTTGACCTGACGTTCGCCCGTGACATCGACTCCGATGGTGAAGTCGTTGAAGGCGACATTTTCGATGCCCTCGATACTCTTGTTGAGCGGGACGATGCCGAGCGTGCCGTCTCCCTCCACAAATCCCTGAGATGCCAGCGAGGGGCCAACTCCGTCTAGGGGCTGCCCAATCAGGTTGGCATAGCGCATGTAGCTAAAGCGCGCTTCATTAATCATGTTTGCGCCATAGGAGCGGGTGAGACTCAGACTGATCAAGTGGGTGCGCCCATCGGAAAGCGCATTAAAGCCTGGCACGTTTGCGCCACCTTGTGCCGTGGGATAGGGATTGTCTAGACGGTATTGATCAAGAAAGTAGTAGGCCGAGAGATCTCCCACGCGAGTATGCACGTCAATACGGCCAGATGCCTTGTTGTCGCTGAGGGTCCCTGTCTCTGAGGAACTCGAGAATTGATCAACTCCAACATTCGGCAGTGGAATATATTGCATGAGGTTCTTCGCTGGCGCTGACAACACCGATGCCGGCACTTGAGCACCAGGGAAGACGCATTGACTGCTGCTCGAGCAAGCAGGGCCTGCGCTAGAGACTGCGAAGTAGTACGGTTCGCCCGCCCATACGTTGTAGCCGAGTTTGCTCGCGAGTTGGGTCGCCCAATACGACGAGCTCACGCCTCCTGTGAGCTGACCTGCGAGATCAAGCAGGTTGCCGCTGCGATCGGCTAGGCTGGGGACGAAGATATTTCCTGTCTCCTGCCCCTGCGTCAACCGTGTTCCCTGATAATCGAGAAAGAAGAAGGCTTTGTTTCTGCGGATCGGGCCGCCGAGCGACCCGCCGTATTGGTTTCGCTCGTAAGCCGCGCGTTCGCCGGCAAGGTAGTTGCGGGCATCGAGACCCGTGTTGCGCAGGAATTCGAATGCGCTTCCGTGAATAGCATTGCCCCCGGACTTGGTCGTAACGAGAACTTGCCCGCCGCTGAAATTTCCGTACTCCGCATCGAAGTTGTTGGTGAGCACGCGCAGGTTGTCGATGGAATCGAGGTTGGGAACTACCGCCGTGCCGTTGTTGAAATCCTCCTCGACGATGCTGCCGTTGACCGAAAATCCGTTCGCTGTCTCCCGCTGACCACTGACCGACAAGTTGCCCGCGTCGAGGTCGCCGGACGGAGGCGTGTTCGTGCAACCAGACATAACAACCGCGTTGGGCTGCGCGGAACTGGCTGGAATCACCCCTGGCTGGGTCGCAAGCAGATCCGTGAAGCTGCGACCGTTCAGTGGAACGGCACTCATCTTGTTGGCTGAGAAAGATTCTCCGACTTGTGTGTTTGAGAGATCGAGCGACGGAACATCGGCGGAAACTTCGACGATCGTACTCGCAGAATCGATGCTCAAAGTGGCGTCGAACTTCAAGTCGACCCCATCGTTAATCTGGATGGGGCCGTGCTCGAACGCCTTGAATCCAGTGCTCGTGATCTGGATCTCGTAGCGTCCAGCCACAACCGAGAACGAATAGTGTCCGTTGTCGTCGGATACTGAACGATCGCGCTGTCCGGAGACAAGGTTCTTCAGAAAGACCGTTGCACCGGGGATGACGGCGCCGGTTGAGTCCACAACTGTGCCTGAGAGGGACGCGGGCGCATTCGCACATGCCACCGATGTTGCAAAGGTAAGCGCGAGTAGAACTACGGCTGTGTGAACCAGAAGGGGTAACGTTTTGAAGCCATTTAATCGGGCACCTGAATGATCGTACTTAAGACGTTCTGTAACAGGTCGCATGAAGTTTTGAATCCGTGTGAACAATTATGAAATTGAAATTCATTTTCATAATGCCGGAAAAGATGCAGTCGGGCTGTGATCCGAATCACACCTCGCTGTGCACTGGAAGGGGTGGCGGACGCGGCCGTTTCTCATTCAGATCGCCACCGAATTCGTTCGATTTAGAAACTGAACTTGAGCGCAGCCTGCAAAACGCGACTGGGAGAAGCGCTGATCACTTTACCGAAAGTGGAACTGCCGATATCGCCATCTACCGAAGTGGGTCCGAAGAACTGCGCGTGATTGAACAGATTGAAAGCTTCAAGGCGGAACAGTAGCGTCTTGGACTCGGCATAGGAGAAATTCTTGGCCAGAGCCATATCGAAATTGTCGGATCCCGGACCATAAAAAAAACGCCGCTTGGCATTGCCGGGAGTGCCCAACACGTTCATTGAGAAGTCCCCGGTATCGAAGTAAGTCTGGTTGTTTTTGCGCGGGTCATGGCTGAGAAGAAGCAAGGATCCACTGTAATCGGGCAAATCGATTCCGCTGTTATTCACGCCATTGGGATTGGTCCCAAGCAGCGAATTGTCGCCGTTATCTACGAGCGTGACAGGGAACCCAGTGCTGAAGCGAGTAATCCCTGAGAGTTTCCATCCATTGGTCCAGAGATTGGAGGCATGGAGGGCTCGTGCGATAGGCAGCTCATAGTCGTAACTGAAAACGAAGTTTTGCCTTACATCAAAGGAGGAAAGGGCGTAGCTCAGCGCAGGGTTGAACGGATTCACCTCTTCGCCAATATTCGAGGAGTCGTCCAACGACTTGCTGTATGTGTACGACGCAAAGAATTGCAACCTCCCGCTCGTATGACGTGCGCTGACTTCCAGAGCGTTGTAGCTCGAGATTCCAATTGTGGACTGATAAGCATCACTTCCAAAGTTCGGTCCAAGCGGGCCGCGTGTGCCATTCACAGTCTGTCCGGACGCAGTCGTGAAGATGTTGTTCTCGCCAAAGGGCCCGCAAGTTGCCGATCCGGGTGCAACCTGGGTCGGCTGACTTAGGCTTAGACAAAGCGCAGGATTGCCAGGATTAGCCTCCACCAACACGCGCAAGCGGCGCCCGACGTTGCCCACATAGCTGGCGTTGATGACGGAATTGGTACCGAACTGGCGCTCCACCGATAACATCCACTGATTGCTATACGGAATTCGGTTGTGAATGTCGTAGGCGGGAATACCGCTGATCGGCTCGACCGCAGTCCAATCGAAATTCGGGTCAGGATGCGAGGCCGAGGAATTCCGCGGCGCAAATGTGTAGGGGAATGGCTGCCCGAAGTTCTGACCGTTCGAGGCCGTAAGAAAAGGATCAGAAAACAGCGGAGGCGCCGGGCTCGTGTAGGTCGTTCCATATGGGCTGTTCGCTGCCAGCACGCTGACCGAGAGCGCTTCGATCGCCGAATAGAACTTACCGAATCCAGTGCGGATGCTGGTAGTGCCGGCACTGCCAAGGACTTTGCCGAGGAGACTATCATCTGCTGCGTGCGGAGACCACGCCAGGCCCACACGGGGAGAGAAACTGAGGTTGCTAATTGGCGCGAGTGTGCGCGGCACGCCCGGATCCGTCGGAAAAAGAAACCCCTCCGGAGCACTAGGAAAGACCACGGACTGGCGCCCCGGCACGAAGGTTGAAATCTCGTTGTATTTTTCCGTCCACGGCTCGATGCGGTCCCAGCGCAAACCATAGCTTAGATTCAGTGTTGGGCGGATTTTCCAACTGTCCTGAGCGAATAATCCCACATATTGATTGCGCGCATAAAATGGATTGAGTTGGCTCTGATTGTATTGGCTTGGAACACCTATCAGGAAGTCCGCGAAATCATTTCCTGTCTCACTTCCAGAAAAAACGAAGTTGCCATTGAATTGAGCAATGGGCGCGGCGTTCACCTGATCAAAATGCACATCTCCGCCGAACTTCATGGAATGATTTTCCGTCACCTTGGATAGAGTCTCGGACAGTTCGTAAGTGTTGTTTGCCTGTTTCAGTTCGTTCGCAGCTGCGCCGATCGAATAGCCGTTAAAGACGATGTTCTCGACGCTCTGCCCTCTGGGATCGAGTGGCACGATACTCGGCGTTCCTCCCGGTGTCACAAATCCCTGGGAGACCAGACTAACTCCAAGTCCACCCCAGGGTTGGCCGAGATCGTTATCGTTACGTAGGTAGCTCAGGTGAAACTCGTTGACCGAACTCGAGCTAAGAGTCTTTGTGTCCCCAATCGTGAAGAGCTGAGCGCGGCCAGTAGAGAGCGCATTGAACCCAGGAACGTTGGCGCCGCTCTGCGCGGTGGGATACGGATTGTTCAGGCTGTAGTCGTCGAGGAAGTAGTAAGCCGAAATCAAGCCCCAGCGAGTATCCCCGTCGAGGCGTACTGCTCCTTTGTTATCGTGAACGATTTGGTCGTATGACGAAGTGGAGAACGTACCAGACGGAGTGTCAGGAGAGGGGATGTATTGCAACAGCTTCTGCGCCGGCCCGGACCATGAGGTGCTCGGTATCACCGCGCTGGGGAAAACGCACTGCGAATTGAGGACGCAGCTAGCTGTGTAGTAGGGTTCGCCGGCACTTACGGTATAGCCAAGTTTCTGCGACAAAAGGCTGGACAAATACGGACCGCTCACAGATCCGGTGAGCGTTTTTGCCTGATCCAACAGGTTCCCGATGCGATCTGCGGCAGATGGTACACCGATGTCTGGGGTATCGATACCCTGCGTCTGCAGCGTGCCTTGATAGTCGGCGAACAAGAATAGCTTATTGCGGCGGATGGGCCCGCCCAGAGTGGCCCCGAATTGATTCTGCTGGAAGGTGCCACGTGTCAGCGAGAAGTAGTTTCTCGCATCGAGAGCAGTATTCCGCAGAAACTCGAACAGGCTCCCATGCAACTGATTCGTTCCGGACTTAGTGACGACCAGGACTTGCCCGCCGCTGTACTCCCCATACTCGGCGTCGAAGTTGTTTGTGATGATGCGGAACTCGGTAATCGAATCGAGGTTGGGAACGATAGAGGTCCCGGAATTCACATCTTCTTGTGCGTTGCTGCCGTTGACCACAAAAGCATTCGCGAACTCCCTTTGACCGTTCACGGAAATCGTTCCGGGATTAAGGGTACCCGATGGTTGCAGAACGGTCGCCCCGACGTCCTGCACGGTATCGGCTGTAATCGAGGTCCCAGGTGCGACGCCCGGCTGAAGGCTAAGGAGGTCAGTAAAGCTGCGCCCATTGAGCGGAACTGCGATTATCTGCCGAGCGCTCACCGTTTCTCCCATCTGCGTACTGGATGTTTCCACGTGGACGGAATCATCGGTGACATCGATGGTTTCAACATCGCTACCGACCGTCAGTGTTGCGTCGACGGTCAGTGCCGACGCGGTATCGAGAGTGATCCCAAGGCGCCTGTATGCTTTAAAGCCGGGCGCTTCAATCCGCAGCTCATAGTTTCCGACCGGCAGGACCGGGAGCACGTAGTGCCCCCGACTGTCGGTCTCGGTCTTCTGCACAAATCCAGTCGTGGTTTCTCGTACCGTGACTTTCGCGTCGGGAACCACGCGGTCCACTGGATCCTTAACACTGCCCGAAATGCTGCCTTGGGGACTGCCCCACGCGAAGAGGGCCGAAAACACAACCCATGCCAGAAATACCATTCTGCTCCAGTCGATGAGACGGGTCGGGTTGGATCTTTCGTTGACGTGGAGCTTTAGCATAGCTGGTGTTTCGGGTCTGCCTTTTATTTGCCGCAGGGACTGAGCTTTACTAAAATAGTTAGTTGCAACTGAGTTGCATCTACTAGAGTTGAACTGACTTCTAGTGGACCTGTCAAGAAAGGCGGCAATTTTCTATTGCAGTTGCGATGCAACCAGTTGCAACAGCCTGAGAAGCAAGTGCAGCAAATGGCTATGACCTGCAGCGAATGGTAGAGCTCACCCATCAAACAGGGCTCAAGAGTTGCAACAGAGGAGAGTCAACCTGTGCCTTTACCCCACACTTCGGCTCGAAGTACAAATCGTGCACAGCGCGCGCCAGGTGCTTTGGAACCCCCAGCTTGCCTTCGACGAACGCGTCATAGATGACGACTCTGGCACTTACAACCGTGAGTTCGCACCTCTGCCCGGCTTCCACCTGCTTGCGCATGGGTTCGAAGTTCCGCTGCATCCTGTCCACACCTGCGATGCAGTCGATGAGCGAGAATGACTCGATTGCTTAGCCAACACTGGCGTGAAGTCACCTATAACAATGTTTCGAAAGCCCGCCCGGAACCTTACTAGTGTCTCGTTCGACTTTCATTTCAAACGCATAATCATTGTCGATCGAACTCGGGAGGTCGAAATGAGGGTTCTGCAACGAGTCGCTCTGGCGCTGGGAACATGCGTCGCTTGTTCCTTCGCCACCCATTTCGCCACGGCGCAAGATTCCGAACTGAAAACGGCAGCAGTCGCGGCATTCAAAAACGGCCTTGCTTTCGTGGTCAAACAAGGAGATGTGCACCTCGAGGCGGGAGTTGGCAATCTCGAACCAGTTCCCAGTGCAACGCTGGGCTCATTGTGGATTGCACCGAATGATCCGGGCGCTTCGCTCGATCAAGTTGTGGCTCGACGCTATAAAGTGCCCGCCTCGCAGAACCTAACCGCTCTAGCTGAGGTGCTGCTGGCGAATGCCGGAAAGACTGTCACGGTAATCGATAACGGCCAAAAAGAGTACACGGGAGAGATTATTGGATTTCGCCAGCCAGATAAGATAAAGAAACGGGACGAAGGCTCTGGATCGTCTGCCAACTCGAATGGGCCAGGTTTCTACGCGAGCAGCGCGCCGGCTGCGCATGTTCCTCCGGAATTCCTGTTACTCAAGTCTGAGGGCAAGCTCCTCGCCCTGTACTTCCACAATATCGCGCGCGTTGTTTTGCCTCCCGACGTAGTTCTCGAACAATCCCAGGAAGAAGAACACAAGGCATTGCAATTCAAAGTTAGAGGCGCGAAGGATCATGCTCACCTGACCATGGGCTATCTGGAGCACGGACTGGGATGGACGCCTTCCTATCTGATTTCCTTGCAGGATGACAAGAAAGCCCAGATCACCATGCAGGCGGTACTCCTCAACGATGCCGAAGATCTAAAGAACACGGATCTCTTCTTTGTGGTTGGCGTGCCGAATTTTGCCTATTCGAATATTCCATCGCCCATGGCTCTTCAGCAGAACCTGCTTGAGTTCATGCAGGCTGCGGCTCGAAAGGACGATATGTCCAACGCGCGCTATTCGAACGCCATCACGGGCCAGATGATTGGAGGGATCATCGACGCAGAGGCAGCCCCAAGTCTCGTGTCCACCACTGAAGAGTTGCAGGGATCGCCGGAAGAGGATCTGTTTCTTTATACGCGAAAAGATGTGACTCTGGCGCAAGGCGAACGTGCGACTTACAACGTGTTTTCCGACACCGTGAACTACGAGCACATCTACGAATGGGACCTCGAAGATCAGCCCCGGGTGGACGCGTTCGGCATAGCGCAGAACATGCCAGCTACAGGGTCGGACCGCTCGACAAGGCAAAACGTTTGGCATTCACTGCGGCTGAAGAACACGACGAAGTTTCCCTGGACCAGTGCACCGACTCTTGTGATTTCCGACAGCAAGCCAGTTGCACAGGATACGCTGCCCTATACTCCGAAGAGTGCAAGCTCGATCCTCAAGCTGACGATTGCGACCGACATTCGTGCCAGTCACGAAGAAAATGAGGTCGACCGTCAGAAAGATGTTCAACGGAGGCACAACTACAACTACGATCAAGTGACGGTTGAAGGAAAGCTCACGGTTAAGAACTACAAGAGCAAAGCAGTGCAATTGAGCATCACAGATCGAGTGCGGGGAACGGTTGAATCCCAAACCGACGACGGGAAGTCCGAGAAGTTGGCGGAGGCCATTACCGTCGATAATCCGCTCTCCCGGTTGACATGGGAGATCACGCTGCAAGCCGGAGAGGAAAAGACCATTAAGTACCGCTATAAACTGTGGCTGCGAGTTTAGGTCATCGGCATCGACGATGGAGGACCAAGGCGGAACTTCAAAGGTAGCTTTGGGGTCTAAACAGATCAGCCTTCTCCATTTGCATGCCGAACCGAGTACTGAGAGACAGCGTTCATATAGCCATTTCGATGTTGTCTAGATATCAATTCTGTGGAGTTCTTGGGGCTTTCCTAATCCCAGCCTTAACCGGCTTACCCACCGATCAATATCGAGTACCCGATTCCCTTGGCTATCACCTACCGTATTCGTTTCCAGTCCCCGCGACCGCGCGTCTGGTGGCTCATGCCGATCTAAATGGAGACGGGAAAGAAGACTTGATCCTTGCGGGTCAAAGCTCTCACATGCGAGAGCGTGCCATTCAAATTCTCGAAGGTAATGGGGATGGAACGTTTCGTGAGGGTGTCACCATTGAACTTCAGAATCCTACGCGCGCCATTGCAGTGGCGGATGTCAACGGCGACGGAAAGCCAGATCTGATTCTGCTTCATCCCGGCGTTGCCGTTCTCCTGAACACTACTGCAAGCCAAGGTGCGCCGGTGTCGTTTGGAACAGAGCAAAGTTTGGCGCCTGGTTTTGGGCCCGCATTGGCCGCCGCAGATTTGAATGGCGACGGCAAGGCTGAAGTCCTCGTAGGGACCACGCCTAGTCGAGACGCCAGTGATAAGCAGGGGACACTTCGGGTCGTGTCGGCGCCAACGTTCACAGACGCAAACCACCATTCTGGTACGGCCCCGTCCATCGATGTACCAATTCCGGGCATCCCGGTCTCCATCGCGATTTCCGACTTTGACGGTGATGGAAAACCCGATGTCGCCGTTGGCTTCACGGGCCCTCTCCATGAGAGGCGAGGCGGTGTCGCTGTCCTCTTGAATCGAACGGAGAGTGCTAATGCGCCCATTCGCTTCGCCGATCCCATACTCATCAACTTTGATCATGCGGTCGACTTTGTAGCCTCCGCAGACCTCAATGGCGACGGACGCAACGACCTTTTTGCCGCCTGGTGCAGTGGTCCAGAAGAACCTTGCGGTGCCGTTTCGCTGCTGAACACGAAGACTACGGAAGGAAGCGTCGCGTTTACACACCAACTTGTCCCTCTGCCCGTGCAACGTGCATCGAACTGGATCTTGCAGGACGTTGATCGCGACGGTAAGCCGGACCTCATGTTTTTGAGCGAGCACCGGGGAGTATCGTTTCCCATTCAAGCGCCCGGTGAAATCGTCGTGGCGCACGGGCTTGGCGACGGGAGGTTTGCTTCGCCCAGAACATTCTCCCCTCCGACCGCTGACGTCCTCGGCTTGGCGTTGGCGGATTTCAATGGCGACGGCCTACTTGACCTAGCCATACTCGACGGCGCCTTCGAAGTACCGAGAGTCGACATCCTGCTCGGGCGAAAGGATCACGGATTCAGCGCACCGGAGTCGCTGACTTCCAGTTTCGTTCCAACTGCCACGATACCGTTTTCCAGTCACGGAAAAGCGAACGGTTTTATTGTCACCAATACAGCGCAATCCACGCACAGTTCGTCTGGGAAGGGCGGGGTGGCGGTCATTTTCACTGCGAATACTCTCCAGCCTCCATACGCCCCGCTAGCGACGATCTCTCGCGTTGCCGACGGCGCCGTCGCCGTGGGCGACCTGAGAGGCGATGGCCACAACGAGATGGTGCTCGTTACCGCCTCGGACGTTCAGGTTTACAACTTGGAAAGCAAGGAACGAAGCCGGCCTGTAGAAGCAGCAAAGTTGCAACAGACGAGAGGCAGCTTTCTGACGACTCCGCAACGCGCGATTCTCGAAGATCTCAATGGTGATGGCAAACCGGACCTGATCGTTGGCAACGGCTACGATCCGAACCTCCAGATCTATATGAACACCAGCACGGATAGGTTCTCGTTTGCCAATCCGGTATCTGTGCCCTGGTGCCCCAAAGGTTTTCCTCCAGTAATTATGAAGGGATTCGTCAGCCTTTCTATTGAACTGGCTTCTGCGGACATGAACGGCGATGGCAGGACGGACTTGGTGGTTAGCGGTCGATGCGGATTGAACCTGATGCTGAACCGCACATCCGGCCGTGGCTCGATAAGTTTTGACCAGCCTGTTTCAATTGTCGACAGAACGCAGCAGGTTGTCTCCCGCTCTGGGGCTTTCGCGCTCGCCGATGTCAATCGAGATGGCAAACCCGATGTCATTCTCATTGAAAATACCTTCGCCACTGGAGGAGAGAGTTCAGCGCTCGACGTCCTGCTCAATGAAACAAGCTCGTCGCCGTCTTTTCGGCTTGCGCAACACCTTCAGGTCGGCAAGCGACTCAGTTCAGTTGCAGTGGGAGACTTCAATCACGACGGATGGCCGGACATCGCCACCGTGGACGCCGTGGATGGGGCACTTCTCTTTCTCTTGAATGATGGGCAGTGGAAATCAAAAGGGGCTTTCCGCTTCTATTCGTCCTTTACGGTCATGGCTGATCTTCAGCAAATACTCGTCATCGACCGCCCTGGCAGTGGCTTGCCGGCACTGATACTCCGTAATCAGAACTCGGTTGCGATCGTCCAGTAACGAACCCGTTTGAGTCATCGCACTTCTGTCCATTGCGGGATCATGCAATCGCACTTCACGATCCGTTGACCGTTGCGATTCGCGATGTATCTCCGTGACTATTTGCCGTCCTGCAGCTTTGTGCTACTCATGCTCTCTCACTCGCCTCCTGGTGCGACAAGCGAGCAGCAGAAGGCCGCACTCGATATCTGGGATCGCAATGTGGTCCCTGACCACCCCAGCGAAGATGAGGCGATCTCTACCTGGATCAAAGCTCGAAACAGGGTTCCAAATCTGCCTGCGACGCCTGGACTGCCGATCTATGCCCCTGTTTCGAATGGAACCGACTCGTGGCGTCGTTGCTGAAGCTGTTGCTTAATCTGCTTCAGCTTCGCCACCCTCCGCTTACGAGTCGTCTTCCGCCAGAGGGTAAGTAGCCCTTCCTGTGCCGACCACACGAATGTGTGCAGCCCAGGAAGTTGAACGTCTCTGGCTTCCCTTCTCCGCGCCGCTTCCGGTCGCGTTCAGCCCGACGACCGAACTCGATCAGCCGCATCTCATCCGTCTTCAATTCCAGCCCGAATTTTGCCAGGCGCTCCCGAAGATCTTTCTGGAATCGCTCAGCGTCCTCCCGGTATTGAAACCCCACGACTAGCCGGGGATGAGGTCTGGAGCAGGGGACGGCGCTAGTGAAGATTGACCATATGGTCTGGAGGTTTGTTGGAAACAACTCCGTCACCTTCGCGCACAATGTAAAAACGGTCAGCGGCCAGATTCTGCAGAGTCTCCTTTTCGCCATTAGGCCACAAAATCTCAGCCCGGTCGAGCCGCTCATGAGTGCCGAGCCCAAAATGCAAGCGGAGATCATGCTGCGAGAGATAGCTTCCACCACTGAGAACTTCACCGGTCTGGACCAGATCTCCGGCTACTGCTCGGACCCGCGCGTTCAACGCCAAACGATTGCACTTTACGCCCTCCAGTTGAAAACTGATCCAATGATTCGGTGGACCTTCTTCAGGACGCAGAATCATCGGCTCTCCGACCAGGTTTTCTACCACGGCCTCAAGCCTGCCATCATTGAAGAGATCCCCGATGGCGAGGCCCCGGCTCACCTGTTCAGCCTGCACGGCCCCTCCAACCCGTCTGCTGATGTTGGCAAATGTTCCGTCCCGCTGATTCATGAAGAGAAGTTTGGGCTCGAGATATCTAGTGGCTCGGGCAAGACTATCGATCTGCGGATAAACGTGTCCGTTGACTAGGAAAAAGTCCTGCCAGCCATTATTGGCGAAATCAACGAAGGCGTCGCCCCAACCCACATATCCCTGTGTGCCCCGTGCGATCCCAGAAGCGATTGACGTGTCGACGAAGTTCATTCCGCCGTCATTGCGATAAAGGACCGCATACTCAATATCAAAGTGCGAAATCGCCACAGACATGCGGCCGGTGTGAAGATAGTCTGCAATGGCGAGTCCCATGTTGGCCTGGTCGAATCCGTCTTCGTTCGCAGCCACACCCGAGAGCAGAGCGACGTCCTCGAATTTTCCTTTGCCGTCGCCTTGATAAAGATAATTTGCCTGACCATCATTGGTGACAAACAGGTCCAGTTTGCCGTCGTTGTTAAAATCTGACCACAGAGCGGTCAATCCGTAGCGACGTTCAGGATCGTCCACACCAGACTGCTTCGAAACGTCGGTAAACGTTCCATCGCCGTTATTGTGGTAAAGGTTATCCGGCAATCCTTTCAATCCTCGCGGTCCGCACTGCACGTCGATTCCCATGTACTTGCATGACTTGTTCGAACCGAAGGCCGGTAAATCATTGAGATGGAATTCCACGTAATGTGAGACGAAGAGATCGGCCCATCCGTCTGCGTCGTAATCGCCAAAAGCCGCGCCGGTCGCCCATCCGGCATCGCCGCCCAGCCCGCTCGCTTTCGTCACGTCAGTAAAAGTGCCGTCACCGTTATTGCGGTAGAGCACGACTCCATCTAAACACGTGACCAGGAGATCAGGCCAGCCGTCGTTGTTATAGTCGCCTACGACCGCGCCCATCGCCCAGCACGGATAGCCGACTCCTGCCTTGTCGGTCACGTCCGTAAACGTTCCATCATGGTTGTTATGGTAGAGAGCGCTGCGGGCTTTCACGCCGTGCAATGCCATATCGACGTTCTGGGCGTTGGTGAAATAGATGTCAGGCCAACCATCGCGGTCGTAATCGATGAGTGCCACCCCACCGCTCATCGATTCTGCAATGAACTTTGCCTCAGGGCTGGACCTATGTTCGAAATGAATGCCGGTCGAGGCCGTGATGTCCACTAGCTTTGGGTAGTTGGGAACAGGCCCGGTCGCTTTCTTTTCCGCTTCCGCTTTTTCGCGCTCTTTGGGCGATAGAGGAGTAGGCGTTCCCATTTGTGCCATGGCCGCCTGCACACAGAGGAGCACGAGAAGCATTCGTGAGGTCAGCATTAAAGATCTGGCTTTCCACGAAGAGGCCCAGCGCACTCTCATTATGCACTTACGCTCCAGGCCAGAGTCGTTACCGAATTCGCCTTCAGCCGAACAGTTGCGGTGAGCTTTGCCAGCTTCAATTCGATTGTTCTTGCGGAACCGGAGTTCGTCAAGATGAGGGCCTGTGTTCCGTCAGGATTCTCGAATGCAACGTGCTGCAGATCTTCAGCGGCAGAGTGGGACTCGAACCGATGTGCACCTCGCCGAATAACACGTGAGTAATGCGCCAGAGCCCAGAATTGGCCGCTTCGACTAACCTCTGCGCTTTGCGAATGGATGGTCACAACCCCGCCGCAGGCAAAGGGACCAATATTCGGCCGACCGTTTTCATCGAGCGCCAGATTCCATGCCGTGATCGACCGGCACCAATTCCTCAAGATTCCACTGAATGTGGCGCTCCAGTTACACCAGTCGGTAAGGTAGGCGGGATCTCGGTAGTCAGGACCACCTTCGGTCCAATGCATTTCAACGTCGGGATAGGTCTCATGCACCTTGCTCATCATCTCGGGCGTACCCACGTATCCGTGCCATGCGACTGCGTTGCAATGCTTTCGCAATTTCGCATCCTCTAACGTACAGATAGCGCGTCCCCACAAATTGTAATTGTGGTCGAGGCACCAGATCTTAGTCGGCACATTGTTCGCTTCGAGAAGCGGGCCCAGGTGATCGCGCACGAACTGGATCTCGTATTCCTGTGGCCAGATGCAAGCCGGCATGCGCCCATCCTGATCGGTATCGACTTCATTTTGTGAGGTGAGCGCCCGTATTGGTACTCCCTCGCCAGCATAGGACCGCAGGAATTTCAGGTAGTAACCGGCATATGCGGCGAGATAGTGATTGCGCATCGAACCGCCCAGCATTGATCCATTGAACTTCATCCAACCGGGCGGACTCCAGGGCGAGGAAAACAGAAATAAGTCCGGATTCACGGTTCGTACCTGCCGCAAAATTGGAAGTATATATTCCCGGTCGTGCTCAATCGAAAACCGGATCAAGTCCGGGTCCGGCTCACCTTCTTCGAAACTGTAAACCTTAGTTGAATAGTCACTTGATCCCACGCACACGCGTCCGACACTCAATGCCATCTGCGAGGGATGAAACATCTCGTGAAACAACTGTTCTCGTGCTGATGGCGAAAGCCGATTAAAGGTATAGCAAGCTGCATCCGTGAACGCACCGCCGAAGCCCAGCATCTCCTGATACCTTACCGTCGGGTCCAGTTGCAATTGCTCAGCTGCGGCTGACGCTGAAGACGCGCTCCATGGAATGGACGACGTGGAGGTAAAGCGTTCGTTGTCAGAAGTGACCCATACTGAGATGGCCGAAAGCTGTTTTGACGTCTGAGGTGTGATTTCGGACTGTGCGGAGCGAATTGCGTCGGGAACGGCGGTTGCAGCTAATCCTAATGTGGAGAGTTGAAGAAAGGTCCTTCGTGTTTGGGTCATGGAAGCTCCGTGATTACGCTATCAGCGATCTTTGTCTTGATTGCATAAAGTGAACTGCGCGCCAGTATGAAGAGAGTCCGGCCATCCGGGTCGCCAAACAGCAGTTGGGACGGCCGTTCTGGGACCTCAATCGTATCGATCAAATCGCCCTTGGGGTTATATACGAACACCTGCCCCGCCGCGATGTACACATTTCCAGCTTCATCGGTCGCAACACTTTCTCCGCCTCGTTCCGCAAACAGCTTCAAATTCGAGATCGTTCCAGAATCATCGACCTGCGCGACGTAAGTTTTCTCTCCATTTTCATCTGATACATAAAATGGATGCCCTTGAGTTGCCTGACTTAAGCCAAACGCGCGCAGGGTATTGTTCAACTTTGATCCATAGTAAAGTTCGCCGCTTACAAAGTTTTCATCGGTGGGCAGAAACGTTGTTCCATCCGGGGAAATGTACTGATAGGGCTGTTTCCCAGGGATAGTTTCGAGGAAGTCATTTTCATTCCGCCAGTAGTCGACAGGGAGCACGGGCGCCATTCCCGGACGTGGTTGGGACGAAACCGGTTGCAACAAAGTGATCTCGCGATCCGTTGAGTCAGGTCGAAAGCTATATACCGTCCCGTTTCCCGCATAGGACACTACTATAAGATCGCCGGACTTATCGAAGAACAACTGCACCGGATCGAGAGGATTGTCGCGAACTTTCGTCAGATCGTGTTTCTCAACGGACCATCGATAAATGGTTTGCCACTTGGCGTCTACGAAGTAGAGGTCACCTGCATGGTTGACCGCTCCTCCCGAGATGTTGAAGAAGCCAGTGGCGAGTTTTTCTACACCGCCATCTTTCACCAGAGCCGGCGACGACCGGGGCACGTGTTCCTCCGGTGCGGCGCCGGAAGCCGTCAACCATGCAAACTCTCTTTGACGGATCTCAAAATTGTGTGTGGCATCGTAGATGGCATCATCGAACGATACTTTGCTGTCGCTGTAGCAATGCAGGTTGCGAAAACGAATGTCGCTCGAATTTGTAAGGTTGACAGCCTCTTTGAACGGCTGATAGCTGCTGACCACTCGGTACATGTGCAGATTCGCGAAAGTAATGTTGCTGGAATCGCGGACATCCAGCGGCAATGCGAACCCACTCTCGCCACGCTCTTCTTCGGTCTGCAATGCATAGATCTGCCAGTTCGAGGCATGGTCCAAGACGACTTCATTTCGAACGTGGTGCTCGCTCGATAGTTGGTAAATTCTGCCCGAAGTTGAAGTATTCGAAATGTACAGGCCAGCCTGCGCGAATGTGCTCGGGGTCCATATGTCGACGAAAGTTCCTCCGCCGGTGATCCAGAGGCTGGGATATTGTGCATCCCACCGTCGGTTGAGGTTCGAGTCTGCAGTATGCGCATTATTGTAGATCTCTCTCCACACCTTGTGAGCGTCTTCTGCCGAAGCGTTGGGATCAACGGTGCCATGGCCGCCAAGAAATCGGACATCATTCATCAGCGAGTCACTTCCCGCCATCCACCTTGCCCCCACGGCTCGCGGATTGATGCCGTTCGTGTAGAGACCTATCCCGGTGACAATATTCGTGCCGTTCTGCGGTGTTTCGAGCAGCGGTTTGGGGCTGCCAATCCCCTGAAACGCAGGGGTCGAATCTGAAATCAGAATGCGCGTGACGCTGGGGTGCAAACCAATCAGAACAGTTTCGGGTTTTAAGCTGATCGTATCGCTCACTCGATACTGTCCAGAGGGAAAGTAAATCGTTCGGTATTGAGCAATGGCTTTTCGAAGTGCATCTGTATCATCGGCCGTACCATCCCCCAGCGCGCCGAGGGAGCGAATGTTAACCCAAGTATCCACGGGTGGAAGATCGGGGATGTCGGAGTTAATCGGCGACGGCATCGCCCTGAGCGATGCCGTAACGAAAACGTCCTTGATGGTCGGGGTGGAGCCGATATCTTCATAATGCAAACCGTGCGAAAAAGTCTTTATTTCGTACACTTCGCTAGGCCCAGAAACATGTCTCCCACCCTCGCGATACATCGCAAATTCCGGCACGTTGCGGCAGTCAATATGCTCCGCGTTGATTTCAGTGCGAGCACTGTTTTCGTTGCTGATGATGAGGGCAGGGCCACTGATCCCCTCAAAACGCGCATCTTTGATCCAGAGTTCGTCGGAGTAATCCGCATCGATCGAGACTGCGGTCGGAACATTCTTGAATTGCGGACGGATGAGAGTGAGACCGGCCTCATGTTCCCGGATGGCGGATTCGCGCTGCCCTGAGAATGTCGCGTCAAGAATAGTGAACTGCCAGCCAGGAGAGGGCTTGCGCGTCCAAATACCATATCGTCCGCCATAAAAATGGACGTCTTGCGCAACATTGCCGCCGTCGTGAATTCCAGCCAGACCTGAGCCGATATGAAAATCGATGTGTGCCAGGAAGCAATGCTGCGCATAGTGCGCGCGAACAGCAA
>JASHQK010000544.1 GCA_030039195.1 Candidatus Sulfotelmatobacter sp. | reverse complement strand
AGTGTGCGCTCGTGTTCGGGAGCGTAGTAGTCCGTTGCCTTATACAGCACGTGCGCCTTCCCCCATAACACGCGAAAGCCGTGTGCGAAACCCGGCGGAATCCACAGCATGCGCTTATTGTCGCCCGATAGTTGCACTGCCTCCCAGCGCGCGAACGTCGGCGAACTGCGGCGCAGGTCTACAGCGACATCAAGAATTTCTCCTTCGACCACGCGCACCAGTTTTCCCTGCACCTGCTTGATCTGATAATGCAGGCCGCGCAGCACATTGCGCGAGGAACAGGAATGGTTGTCCTGCACAAAGTGCTCGTCGATTCCAAGCGCCCGCACGGCGCGCTCATTGAAGCTCTCCAGAAAAAATCCGCGCTCGTCGCCAAACACGCGTGGCTCGAGAATGAAAACCCCGGGCAGTGAAGTCAGAATTTTCTTGAATGCATCCATGGCCGGTCGTGTGGGCGGAGCGGTGGTCATTCAGAATACTCGTTCCTTCAGCAATTGCAGCAGATACGCTCCATAGCCGCTGCTCTTCATCGAAGTTGCCACTCGCTCAATCTGCGTTGCCGTGATGTAGCCGGAGCGGTAAGCAATCTCCTCCGGGCACGCCACCATCAGCCCTTGCCGCTTTTCGATCGCCTGAATGTAAAGCGCTGCATCCATCAGCGATTCGTGCGTTCCGGTATCGAGCCAGGCCATCCCTCGCCCCATCACCACAACTTCCAGTTGCCCATTTTTCAGATACGCCTTGTTGACGTCGGTGATCTCCAGTTCGCCGCGTGCGCTCGGCCTGAGCGATTTGGCGATCTCGACAACTTGCGAATCATAGAAATACAGTCCGGTCACCGCGTAGCGCGATTTCGGCTGCCTGGGCTTCTCTTCGATGCTCAACGCACGACCCTGGCCATCAAACTCGACCACGCCATATCGCTCCGGATCATGCACCGGATAGGCAAAAACCCGGGCCCCGCGATCCTTCTGCGCCGCCTCGCGCAGATCCTTGGCCAGATCGTGTCCGTAGAAAATATTGTCGCCCAGCACTAGCGCACACGGACTGCCGGCTATAAACTTCTCTCCCAGCAGAAATGCCTGCGCGATCCCTTCCGGCCTGGGCTGTGCGCGGTATTGCAGATGGATTCCGTACTGGCTCCCATCGAGCAGCAGAGCGTCAAACCGTGGCACGTCCTCCGGCGTCGAGATGATCAGGATCTCGCGAATGCCCGCCAGCATCAGCGTGCACAGCGGGTAATAGATCATCGGTTTGTTGTAGACGGGCAACAGGCTCTTGCCCATCGCCTGCGTCACCGGATACAAACGTGTGCCCGATCCCCCTGCGAGAATGATGCCTTTATAACGTGTGCTATCGGTCATGAGTCGGTGTTATCTCGAAACTCGCGCGCTCGATCTATACCGAATAGTGGGTCGCAATCCACTGCCGGTAACTGCCGCTGGTCACATCGCGTACCCAGTCTTCATGCTCAAGATACCAGTGAACCGTTTTGCGAATGCCGCTCTCGAATGTCTCCTTCGGCCGCCATCCCAGTTCGCGCTCGATCTTGCGCGCGTCCATAGCATAGCGGCGATCGTGTCCCGGACGATCCTTCACGAAGGTGATCAACTCCCGCCGCGAACTCGCCCTCCCCGGCGCCATTTCATCCACTAGATCGCAGATCATCTGCACGATCTCAATGTTCGGCTTTTCATTCCAGCCGCCGATGTTGTACGTCTCTCCCGGCCTTCCCTTCTGCAGCACGGTCGCAATCGCCGTGCAGTGATCCTCCACGTACAGCCAGTCGCGGACATTTTTCCCGTCTCCATACACCGGCAGCGGCTTGCCCTCTTTCGCATTGAGGATCATCAGTGGAATCAGCTTCTCGGGAAATTGAAAGCGGCCGTAGTTATTCGAGCAGTTCGTGGTCAGAGCGGGTAACCCATATGTGTGATGATAGGCGCGCACCAGATGGTCCGAAGCCGCCTTTGAGGCCGCGTAGGGACTGTTCGGAGCATACTGAGTGTTCTCTGCGAACGGCGGATCGCCAGGGCCAAGCGATCCATACACCTCGTCCGTCGAAACATGCAGCAATCTGAATCTTGCTTTTTGTCTCTCATCGAGAGAGCCCCAGTAGGCTCGAGTTTCTTCCAGCAGGGCAAAAGTTCCGTCGATGTTGGTCGCTATGAAATCGGCGGGACCGCGAATCGATCGGTCTACATGGCTTTCAGCCGCAAAATGTACAACGGCCGTCGGGCGGTACTTTTCGAACAACTGCCGAATTAACCGGCTGTCGCCGATGTCACCCTGCACAAACTCATATCGCGGATGGCTCGCCACGCTTTCCAGATTGCGCAGGTTGCCTGCATAGGTCAGTTTGTCCAGATTCACGATAGCGCACGAGTCCGCTTCCATCCGTTGCAGGATGAAGTTGGAGCCAATGAATCCTGCCCCGCCGGTCACCAGTATCGTATCGCTCATCGAAAAAAGACTTAGGACGCCGGGAAGCCCCCGCCGCCAAACTGACGCTTGATTGTAAACAAAAAGGACGGCCGAAGCCCGTCCTCCTGGAGCCGGTGGTGTCCTAAATGGACCAAACCACCAAAGACACGAAGGAACACGACGGCCGCAAAGCCGCTGGCTTCCTTCGTGTGCCTTCAAGCCCTCTCGCGAAAATGTACGGACAGCCGCTCTCGGCTGTCCGGCCGAGCGAAGCTCGGCAACCTTTCATCCTCGTTTGTGAGCCCCTGCGCTCATGTTCAACTTTGTGGTTGATTACGACGGAGCCAGTTCCGCACTGCTCGTGCGTCGGCTCAAACTGCGTCAAGTTCAAAACAGCCGCAGCCAGCTTTAGCCGGCTCGCCGCTCGGATGCAGCAGCGTCTC
>JASHQK010000543.1 GCA_030039195.1 Candidatus Sulfotelmatobacter sp. | reverse complement strand
CAAGTCGTCCCAAGTTTTGAGGACGGTCGTGTGCACGAGAAGAAGCTTTCCGGAAACATCGCCGGCTTTTTGGAAATCCGCAGCGGTACCCTCGCCCACATCCACGACGGGAACGTGCTTAACCGGCGCAAGCGCGGGCGCCCACGCGACCGAGACGCAGCGGATGGGGAACACCGAGAGCACCGTTCCGCCGACTTTGCCGCCGCCGATCTCGTAGGAACTGG
The DNA here is from genome assembly GCA_030039195.1 of Candidatus Sulfotelmatobacter sp. Lineage (GTDB taxonomy): Bacteria > Acidobacteriota > Terriglobia > Terriglobales > Acidobacteriaceae > Sulfotelmatobacter. Next base: position 6,943 of record JASHQK010000543.1, on the reverse strand, counting down.
TAGCGATCATAGTGGTCGCGCCCTCCGACCACGAGTTCTGAATGGTGAAGCCTTCGGCATGGACGCTATCGGCGCCGGCCGCGGTGAGCGCCTGCATGCCCCACTGGATAGCGTGCTGCATGGCGAGCGTGCCGGGAACGCGTCCTCCGATTTCATCGGTCAGGTAGTGAAGATTTGATTCGAGCGATGATGGCTGCAGGGCCGCCTGAATCACCTGATTTTCAGCGTTGATGTCGGCGGCGGGAGTGGCGGCGAACGAAGTAAACGAGAACAGCAGAACCAATAGCAGAAGCTTTCGGGTTCCCATAGCGGGGAATTAGAAACGAAATTGGGGAAAAGCGCAAAAAATAGAGGCCGATCTCCTTCGTTAGAAAAGCATCGACCACAAAAAACACGAAGAAACACCAACAAAAACCGATTACTTCGGCGGGAGTTGCGGCATGTTGTCGAGGATGCGTATGGTCTCGAGGATCACGGTGCCTGTAATCTCAAGGCTTTTAGCGCTGAGCTTGTCGACGGTGTCTTGCGGGGTGTGCCAGAAGACGTTGTTGTAACCGTAATCGAAATCGATCAAGTCGGCGCTGGGAACGCCTCGCTTCATAAACGGAAGATGATCGTCTTCCATTCCGAGAGTCCGCGAAAAAAAGTGCGACTGATAGCCCAGGCGAGTGGCAGCTTCGTAAACAACGTCTTCGAGCCACGGAGTGGAGTTCGTATCGCGATCAATGTTCAGATCGGAATCGCCAATCATGTCGGCGAGCAGAAACGCCTTAACTTTTTTCACCGTGCCATCGGCTTGCCATTTTTCGGCGAGATGCGTGATGCCGTAAAGGCTGTCCTGCAAGAAATCCATTTCGAAGGGCTGGCCGGCGGAGCCGTCGGGTTTCATGGCTTCTTCAGCGTCGTCCCAGACCAGCCAGACGCTGTAGCCGTCGCGAGTTTTGCCGCGCAGTTGATTGGCGAGTTCGAGCAGCAGCGCGCTTGAAGAACCGCCGTCATTGGCGCCGACATAAGACGTATTGCGCAGCGGATAATTCGTGTCGTAGTGGCTGGCAACGACGATGATGCCGTCTTTGTTGCCGGGAAATTTCGCGATGATGTTGTGCACGGGAAATTTGCCGACCGGAGTGTCGGCGGTGAAGATGTCGTTCTCGACGTCGTCGCCCTTCAGGCGCGAAAGAATGTAGTCTTCAACTTTCTTGTGATTCGCGCTGCCCAGCGGGCGCGGACCGAACTTCACCATGTCTTTTACATATTGCATGGCGCGGTCGCCATCGAATTTCGGCGGAGGACCGTTGTCGGGCGGCAGATTCAGCGGCGGGCTGTCGGCATTGACGGTGTGGGCGGGCGTCTGGCTGGTTTGATTCGGAGCGGAATCCTTGGCGTGGTCACACGCGAATCCGGTTAGGGCGATAGCCAGAAGCGGAGCGCAGCAAAGCGCTCGTGCTTGCCCCAACTCGATTCTCAATTTCCCCGCCATTCTCATTGCGCTTGCTTCGCCCTCCGCGCTTCGCGCTGCTTGGGATGGACGAGCCACGCCACCAGAACACTGACGGCATAGAGTCCGAGCATGGGCGCAGCAAAAACACACATGTTCACGATATCGGGCGAGGGAGTGACGATGGCGGCAATGATAAAGATGACGAGAATCGCGTAGCGCAAATTCTTCAGCATGAAGCCGGGAGTGAGAATTCCCATGAAAGCCAGAAAGAAAACGAGGATGGGCATTTCGAAGATCAACCCCATGCCGAGAATGATGCTGAGAAAAAGCTGCGTGTATTCGCCGATGGTGATCATCGGCTGAAACTGGCGGCCGAACTTGAGCAGGATATCGAGGGCACTGGGATAGACAATCTTGTAGCCGAAGTAGCCGCCGGCGCAGAACAGCGCGATGGTGGATACCATGAACGGCACAACGTACTTCTTCTCGCGTCGGTAAAGACCGGGGGAAATGAACATCCAGACCTGGTAGAGCACGAATGGGGACGTCACGAACAGGCCAGCCAGCGCAGAAATTTTGATGTACAGATTGAACGGCTCCGTCGGATTGAGGAATACGAGTTTTTCCGTCATGCCGTTCTTGTGGAGCGCGTCCATGATCGGGCGCTGCATGATGTCGTAGATGCGTTCGTGAAATCCCCAGCAGGCCGCGCAGCCGATTCCCACGGCAAGAATGGAGTAGACGATGCGCTTGCGCAGTTCCTCGAGATGATCGAGGAAGCCCATGGTGGGCATGGATTCGGCTTCCTGCTCGCGGCCGGGAGCCGCGGCGGCAGACTCAGACATGCGACTCCTGCGAGGGGGAAGACGCGACGGTTTCGGTGGCGGGCGATTCTTCGGCCGGCGCGGTGCCGTTTCGTGGAACGGGCGGCTCGGCGGAAACAGCCGACGTATTGGAAGCCGCGCCCGGAGCGATTTCCGACGACCTGGCGGATTCTGTCGCCGGGTAACTGCCGGAATAGGCAGACGTGCTCGAAGCCCCACTCAAGGTGCGGCTGGCGGTACCCTCCACAGGCGGGCTGGGCGGGAGAATGGTCTTTCTCTTCTCCTCTACCTCGATATGGGCGATCTCCTGCTCGATCTGCGCCTTGAATTCATTGGAGGCGCGGCGGAACTCGTTCAGCAACTTGCCGGCCTGACGGGCGATCTCGGGCAACTTCTTCGGCCCGAAAATGATCAGGGCCAGAAAGAACAGGAAGACCGTCTCAGAAAAGCTCATGACGACTCATCATACTGCCGGAGTGGAACGAGCGGCAATGAGCAGGCGCAGTTTGCCCAGAGAGGTGGGCAAGGCATGCCTCAGGGCTGTTCAGTGGTTGGAGATTAGTTCGGTTTTATGCCACTAAGTCGAGTAGGCAGATGAGCTTAGCAGTGGCGCGAATGCGGTGGCTTTGGCCCGCGATTTGCCTGATAGCTGGTGACGGTCGGCATTGAACTTTCGAGCAGGAATGCCGATAACAACCAAGAAGACAGTGATTCGACAGGAGGAAAGCATGTCAGTATCCGGCATTTCCGGCAGTCTGTTTGGATTCAATAATCCTACGGTTCAGAGCAAAGCGCAGCAAATTCAGCAAGAATTCCAGCAACTGGGCGAAGACCTGCAGTCCGGCAATCTGTCGGCGGCGCAGTCCGATTACGCTACTCTTGAGCAGCTTGTGCCGCAGAACAGTGCTTCTTCAACATCGTCGACTTCCTCGACCCAGAGCAGTAATCCGCTGGCGCAGGCATTCAATCAACTGGGGCAAGATCTGCAGTCCGGGAATCTGTCTGCGGCGCAGCAGGATTTTGCCCAGATTCAGCAGGATATGCAGAACCAGGCTGGGCAAATGCAGGCCCACGGTCATCATCATCACCACGGGGGCGGCGGCGACGGACAGAATTCGATTAGCCAGTTGTTCGAACAGCTGGGACAGGAATTGCAGTCGGGCAATCTTTCGGCGGCGCAACAGAGCTACAACACGCTCGCCCAGGACTTGCAGTCGTTCGGAGCCTCAAGCACGCAGAGCAGTTCGCAGAGTGCTTCGAGTTCTGGCGTGCTATCTGTGAACGCGTGATCGGCGCTATCGCAGTCGAGGGCGAAACGAGTGCGAAGTCGGCCATACGGCTGCTACTGTGGAGACTTGCTCCCGCTCAGGGAATCCACCATCTGCTTTGCTTCTCCTAAGCTGCAGCCGTAGAGTCGGTGGGCGGCGTAGACGGCGGTAATCTTCTGGCCGCGGACGGCGAGTTCGCGGAGTCGCTTCTGTTGGTCTTCGCGGCTCAGCGACTGCAGATGCGTGAAGTCCTGCGATAAGGAAACTGTGTCGGCTATGACCGTATAGGGCCGCAAGGCGTCGAGGAACTTGTGCGCGCCAGGCACGACGTCCCAGTGGATGCGAAGGAAATTGGGCGCGGTCAGCGTGACGGGGTAATCGCGGAAAAAAGTCGAACTGGAGCCATACCAACGTTTTTCCACCGGGGCCTGTTCGCCGCGCTCCGCCTGCAAAGCATCGGCTAAGGACGCGGTGTCGCCCGATAATTCGAGTTCGACATAACGCAGATATTGGATTTGTGAGCCGCCTGGTTTCGCGGGATCCGGTGTTTCAAGCCGCTCTTGCACCAGGCGAGCGGACGCGATCTCGCCGAAGGAAAAGAAGACGACTGAAGGGACATCGGCGGGCAACTCATAGTTCAGATACGAACGGTACTGCAAGTAGAATCCCGTCTCATCCATCCGGACCAGCCAATTCGACGGGTGGAATCGCGCCGTGACCATCCGGAGAGTCACCAGCACGAAGAGCAGTAGGAACGAGCCGAAGATGTAGCCGGGCGGCCACTTAGTTGTGAAGGCCTTGTAAAACAAGGCCGTCGTGGCGGCGAATCCGGCCAGCCAGACGATTAAAGCCCGCAGACGCGCGTGGCGGAATACGCGATCGCTCGAGCCAGTCTCGACGTCTTGCAGGCGCAGCAGGCGCATGGGAGTTGTCGATAAACGACAAGAGTTTACTTCGCCAGAAAGGCGCGCGACAGTGCCTTAAGTAGCGTCCTCAGAATGAACTAGGGAGCACCGGGATGGCGCTGGTGGCGGGGTCTAGAGGCGCGGGTTTTCATGACAAGCTTTTTTCACACAGAGGCCGCTGAGGAAATCCGCAGAGAACGCTCCGTTGCCAATATCGGAATGGTTGACGCGCTTGCGGGAAGTCTCAGTCAAATTTGGCCCCCGGGTCGACGATCAGACCATCCTGATCGTCAAACGGGCCCGGTGAGGCCAAAATGGGGAGTAAAGACTGCCCCGGGGTAACCTTTCCGATTCTGGCGCAGTCTAATAGGATGGTATACTGCTCGTATTCAGCGCCGTAGCTGGGGTGAAAGTTCGCCCTCAATCGAAGGAAATCTAAAGATGGCTCGCAGTTCTCGCCGCTCGCTCTTCGTGGTAGTTTTTTTTCTCCTCACCTGCGGTTTTCTGGGAATTTTGTTTGCCCAGCGCACTGTCCAGCAATCTTCGATGGCCAGCGACTCCGAGGTGAAGGATAGCCTGAAACAATTCACCGACGTCTACTCGATTGTCGAGGAGAACTACGCCGAGCCCGTCGATGCGGACAAAGCAATCTATGACGGCGCCATTCCCGGCATGCTGCACGCGCTTGACCCGCACTCGAATTTCTTCGATCCGAAGTCGTACGCGTTGATGCGCGAAGATCAGCGCGGCAAGTATTACGGCGTGGGCATGACCGTCGGTCCGCGCAACAACAAGGTCATCGTCATCTATCCCTTCGTTGGAACCCCCGCATATAAAGCTGGCATTCATCCCGGTGATGTCATCATCGCGGTCGATGGAAAATCTACCGAGAACATGAGTACGACTGATGTGGCGGATCTGTTGAAAGGACCCAAGGGGACGACCGTGCACATCAGCATCGCGCGCGAGGGCGTAGAAAAGCCGATGGAGTTTACGCTGGTTCGCGACGAAATTCCGCGCTACAGCGTGGATGTGCATTTCCTGATTCGCCCAGGCATCGGCTACATGCACATCAACGGATTCAACGAGACGACCGACCATGAAGTTTCCGAAGCACTCGATGAGTTCGGCGATCTGAAAGGTCTGATCCTCGATCTGCGCGGGAATCCCGGCGGTCTGCTCAGCGAAGGTGTTGGCGTCGCCGACAAGTTCCTGAAGAAAGGCCAACTGATCGTTTCGCATCACGGGCGGGCGTCGGCGGAGAAGCGCTACGTGGCGCAGCACGGCAATGGCGGGAAGGATTATCCGATTGTGGTGCTGGTGAACCGGCTTACGGCATCGGCGGCGGAGATCGTTTCCGGAGCGATTCAGGACCACGATCGCGGACTGATTGCCGGCGAAGTCACGTTCGGCAAGGGACTGGTTCAGACGGTGTATCCACTTTCGGAGAACACCGGCCTGGCGCTGACTACGGCGCATTACTATACGCCGAGTGGAAGACTGATTCAGCGCGATTACAGCAACATCTCGCTCTACGACTACTACTACAGCCGTGAAAATGACACCTCGACGGCGAACCGCGAAGTGAAGCTCACCGACAGCGGACGCACCGTCTACGGGGGCGGCGGAATCACGCCCGACGTGACGATTCCTCCGGTAAAGACGAATCACTTCCAGGACACGCTGTTGCAGCATTACGCGTTCTTCAATTTCGCCAAGCGGTACGTGGTCGATCATCACCCGACCAAGAGCTTCGAAGTGGACGATGCGGTCATGCAGGACTTCCGCAAGTCGCTGGACGAAGCCAATATTCCCTACACGCAGGCCGACCTGATGGACAACGCCGACTGGATCAAGTCGAACATCAAGGCGGAAATTTTCACCGACGCGTTCGGTCAGGATGAAGGTATGAAGGTGCGCGCCGAGGCGGATCCGGAAATATTGAAGGGTCTGGATCTTCTGCCCCAGGCCAAGGCTCTGGCCGACAACGCCAGAAAGATCGTGGCCGAGCACAACGCGGCGCCGGCATTCAACCGCTAAACGGAGCACGAGTGAGGAAGGCCCCGGATGATTCCGGGCCTTTTGTTTGTCTGTTGGCCGTGGGCTGACATATCCCAACCACTGGCCGCATCGGCCCCGAGATGGGGCACTCGGCGCACTTTGGTTCGTTGACTTCGGGTTTTTCGTGTGTGAAAATCCGCGCAAGAGGGCGATATCGGGGACGGACACGCCACCGCCAGAAATGCGACCTAAATCAAGACGCGTTGATCAAAGATGTGATTCGTATCAGGGCACGCATTCATGCGTGCCGTTTGGAATCAGGAAATTGACGCGCCTTCAGGCGCTGGGCATGGAATTGAGTGCATTTTTCTAATTGCGTTCACATGGAATTTTTTCAGGACCCTCATCGCACGACCGCAAGCAAGCTTAAGTGGCAGAGGCCGGTTTGAAACCGCTGATTTTGGCCGGGGCGATGCTGCTGGCGGTGATTGCCGGCTGGACCGA
>JASHQK010000542.1 GCA_030039195.1 Candidatus Sulfotelmatobacter sp. | reverse complement strand
GGAAGCGATCCAAGCACGCGGTATTGCATCGCGGCTTCCCTTAACAAAAGCTGCTCGATGCTTCGGGCGGATCGCCCAGATCCCTTTGCCATTCGGCTCAGGACAGGCTCTTCGCCGCGCAAAATCAGCTTGTTCAGGATGACAAGCGGCCCATGAGTGACGCGCTCAATCGACCGAAAGTCCTGATCAATTCTTCGACGCCTATCGTGGTCATGGAGACGTCGGAGGAGACGCTAGCCGTGAATCTGGTGCGGGCGGCGTGCACGGAGTTGAACATCGCCACGTTTGAGTGGAGCGTTGCGGATGGACTGCTGCGCTCGGGATCGAACAGTGCGCCCGCGAACGCTGCAGCGGCGGGAGCGGATAAAACACCGGGATGGACGCAGGTCGGGCGCAGTCCGGCGCAAGCTCGAACCCTTTTGAGTCCGAACGCGGGCGAGGCGGAACGGTTGATGCGAGCGATTATGTCGCGTCCGAGTGCGCCGGAAGCTGCTTCGCCTGCTGCCTCCCCAAACGCAATCTACAACACGCGAGAGCCGGCGCAGGCGCTGGCCAACATGGAATCGATGACGGTTGAGGCCGTCTTTGTGCTGAAAGATTTTCACCGGCATATGGATGATCCAGTGGTGGTGCGGAGACTGCGCGATGTAGGGCAGAAATTCGCGACAAATCGGCGGACAGTGATCATCACGGCGCCGGAGATCACGATTCCACCGGAGTTGGCGAAACTGGTCGAGTACTTCGACCTTTCGCTGCCGGACCGCGAACGTCTCGGCGAAATCGTGCATGAGACGTTCACGCGCCTGTCGAAGACATACACGCTGAAGTTGCAGCTCGATGCCGTTGGTGTGGATGCAATCGCAACCAACCTGCGCGGGTTGACGGAAGAAGAAGCGGAGCGCGCGATCTCGCAGGCGCTGGTAACGCGCTATGCGCTGTGCGCGGAGACCATCACCGATGTGCTCGAAGCCAAGAAACAGCTGATGCGGCATTCCGGCATGCTTGAGTTCATCGAAGCTGCGGAGGACATGGCGGGCGTAGGCGGTCTGGAGAATCTGAAGCATTGGCTGGCCCAACGGCGCGGAGCCTGGGAAGATGCAGCGCGCGAATTTGGATTGGAGCCTCCAAAGGGCGTGATTATTCTGGGCGTGCAAGGATGCGGTAAATCGCTTTGTGCCCGGGCGGTGGCCGGGGGTTGGAAGCTGCCACTGGTGAAGTTCGATACTTCGGCCGTGTACGACAAGTATATCGGCGAGACGGAGAAGCGAATCCGAAAGGTGTTTCAGGTGGCGGAGGGCCTTGCGCCCTGCGTGCTGTGGATCGACGAATTGGAAAAAGTCTTTGCCGGCAGCGAGCCGGATTCGGCATCGGCCGACGCCGGAGTTTCGGCGCGGCTGCTCGGCTCCTTCCTTTCGTGGATGCAGGATCGGCAGGCTCCTGTATTTGTGGCCGCAACGTCGAACAATGTGACAGTGCTGCCGCCGGAGTTGATCCGCAAAGGCCGGTTTGATGAGTTGTTTTTCGTTGATCTGCCGAATCAGGCCGAGCGCAAACAGATCCTGGCCATCGCGCTGGCGAAACGAAAGCGAAACGCGGCGGAATTCGACCTGGAGCAAGTGGCGGAAGCGGCCAAAGGATATTCGGGGGCGGAGATCGATGCGGCAGTGCAGGGCGCGCTCTATGCAGCGTATTCGGGGAAGAAGCCATTGAGCACGGCATTGCTGATGGAAGCGTTGCGGCAGACGGTTCCGCTTTCGACGACTCGGGCGGAGGAGATTGCGGCGTTGCGGGAGTGGGCCAGAACGCGAGCGGTGCCGGCGACGGGCCGCGACGCCATACCAGAAACCATGTAGCCACCGTCGCCATTGACTGGCGTTGCGGCACGGGGTAGGCTTTTAGCAATGGTAGTTGTTGCCCTGCGGGGCTCGAACATTCCGGTTCTTCCAACTTCTCAGCATAATTCTGTGTGGTTTTCGGAAGGCAGTCTTGCTGCGTGGAAGGGCACGAAGAATCCGGGTGGACCGCGCGAAGTGCCTCTGACGCAAAACTCCTCTCCGACTGCTCGGCGCAAGCCGGAGCGGTGGCGCCCCATGTGGTTTATCAACGAAACTGAATGAAGAAGAATATCGGGATCAGTCCCAACATCGAGACCTTCTTCGGCACGCGCGATGAGAATGTGCGCTTGCTGGAGGACGGTTTGAACATCACCGTCAATCTGCGCTCGAATGCGATTGAACTGGAAGGCGCGGCGCGCGATGTAGCGCGGGCGGAGCAGGTGTTTGCGGATTACGAAAGCCTGCAGCGCTCCGGCTACAGCTTCAATAACGGCGACCTGAACAGTATGCTGCGCGTGCTGACGTCGGATCCGAACGCAACCCTTCGCGGACTGGCTGATGCCGGGCGCCAGCGCTCCTTTGGACGCCGCACGGTGCAGCCCAAGAGCAACAACCAGCGGCGTTATCTGGAAGCCATCGAAAAGCACGACATGGTTTTCGGCATTGGGCCGGCCGGCACGGGCAAGACGTATCTCGCCGTCGCGATGGCGATTTCGGCGCTACTGGCGAAGCGCGTGAACCGCATCATCCTGGCGCGGCCGGCAGTGGAAGCTGGTGAGCGCCTGGGTTTCTTGCCGGGTACGCTTCAGGACAAGATCGATCCGTATCTGCGGCCGCTGTACGACGCCTTGTATGACATGCTCGATCCGGAGAAGGTGGACCGGTATCTGGAAAAGAATGTCATCGAAATCGCGCCGATCGCCTTCATGCGCGGACGTACGCTGAATGATTCGTTCGTGATTCTCGACGAAGCGCAGAACACAACTTCTGAGCAGATGAAGATGTTCGTGACACGGCTGGGATTTAATTCCAAAGCAGTGATCACCGGAGACATCACGCAGATCGACTTGCCCAACGCGCGGCGAAGCGGACTGCTCGAAGCCATTGAAGTGCTGAAGAATGTGCAAGGGCTGGCATTTGTCCATTTCGACGAAAGCGATGTGGTGCGGCATCAATTGGTGCAGCGCATCGTGCGCGCCTACGACGAACACAAGACACGAGTCGCTGAGCAGCAGATGCTGCTTCTGACGGAAGCCCGCAGTGCGGACGCGGCTGGAGAAAAGTCGATGTCTTCTCTTTTGATTACGGATGAGAAGCCGCCGTCTATGGAAATCAAAGGATAGTTTGCATTTCCCGGGGAGGGCCGACCGCGAGCCCTCCCATTTATTTTGCGTTAGAGTTGTTGGGCTGTTCGAGAAGCGAACCTTGGTTATTTTGCAAAAGAAAGTTGCCGGTCTCACGGAAGCATCGCTTGAGACATTCGTCCTGCGCGCCCGGCGAGCCACACGACTGCATGGATACGTTCACGTGCTGTTGACGGACAGCGCCGAGATGCGCTCGCTGAATCGGCGCTTTCGCAGGAAAGATCGGACGACCGACGTGCTCTCCTTTCCGGCGCTTCCGACAAGGCCGAACGGGCGAAGCAATGATTTTGCGGGCGATATCGCGATCTCGGCCGATATGGCAGCAAGAAATGCTAGTCGCTTTGGACATTCGGCGGCGGAAGAGGTCAAGGTTCTGGCGCTGCACGGAATTCTCCATCTGGCAGGCTTCGACCATGAGCGCGATAATGGACGCATGGCGCGCAAGGAAGCGCAGTTGCGCCAGGCATTGAAGCTGCCGGCGACGTTGATTGAACGAACTCAATCCGGGCAGTCGCATTCCGTGAAAAAGAAAAAAAGTAAGCGGCATCCCGCAGGAGCGGCGAGGACATGAGTATCGGCGTCGCGATTACGGTTTTTCTCCTGCTTGGACTTCTAACGCTGGTTTCTTACGTGGACCGCGTTTACCAGGAAGCGGGCAAGTTCCTCTCGCGCGAATTCCAGGACAACATCGATTTCTTCGAGCAGAACGTAGAACCGCAACTGCGGGTGAGCCGCGGGCGCGCTTCGCTCTCAATGGCTGTGCTGACGCAGTTGACAATGGCGGCGATTGCGATGCTCGTGGGTTTCATTATTTTCAGTGACCAGAGGTGGAGCGCTACTGAAGTTCTGCAGGCCACGATCAGTCTGATTCTGATTGTCGTGATCTGTAATTGTTTCATGCCGTTCCTGTTTTTCTCGCGCACGCAGGGCGCCTGGCTGATCCACTGGACATTGTTTCTGAGAATTTTGATCTATCTGGTTATGCCGGTGACCATTGCGCTCGGCTTTCTGCAGTCGGTGGTTTCATTGACGCGGCAAAGCGCGGCCGAGCAGGAGGAGAGCCCGGCGGAGGCCGTGGATGCATTGATCGAAGCTGGACAGGAGGAAGGAATCATCCAGGAGGGGGATCGCGACCTGATCCAGTCGGTGGTGGAATTCAGCGGCAAGACCGTGCGCGAGGCCATGCGGCCGCGACCGGCCATGTTCGCCGTCCCGGCGAATACGACGGTCGAGAGATTCATCGAGATGCTGCGAACCAAGCACTATTCACGCGTTCCCGTGTATGAGGGGACGATCCATAACATAAAGGGAATTGTTTATGCGCAGGATGTGCTGCAGGTTTCCGACAGCGAGGCGCACACACGCACGCTGGATACGCTGATGCGCCGCGATGTCTATTTTGTGCCGGAGAGCAAGCTGGGCAGCGATCTGTTGCGCGAGATGCAGAAGCAGAACATCCGCATGGCGATCGTGGTCGATGAATACGGCGGAGTCGCGGGACTGGTCACGATTGAAGATCTCGTTGAAGAAATTGTCGGAGAGATTCGCGACGAGCACGACAAGCCGGAAATCGTGCGCGATGGTGAGCGCGCGTTCATTGTTTCCGGGGAGATGGATCTGGATCGGCTTGACGAGCTATTTGGCACCAAGCCAGAAGGGAAGGAATCGGCGACGATTGCCGGGCTGGTCAGCGAGCTGGCAGGTCGCATTCCGCGCAAAGGGGAAGCGGTCGAAGATGATGGGTTGCGTTTTGAAGTGCTGGAATCGACCGACCGCAAAGTGGAGCGCGTGCGCGTGACGGCAGTGCAGCCACAGCAGCTGAAACTGATTTGACACCGGAGTTGATGCTTCCGGCGTCGGACTTCGCGCCACAGACCGCGGCTGACAACAGTAGGGGGCCGGTAATGGTCATTCGTGAACGCATGTGTTCGCGGTCCGAGGTCTGAGGTCCGCTGCCTGAGGGCCGATTTCCTATGCCATTTCGCTCAGGATTTGTTTGCATTCTCGGACGGCCCAATGCGGGCAAGTCAACGCTGCTCAACGCGCTCGTCGGTGAAAAACTAGCGATCGTCTCGCCGAAGCCGCAGACTACGCGCAATCGCATTCAGGGCATCATCAACATCCCGAAACAAAAAGGCAGGGACGGCGCGCAGATCGTTCTCATCGACACTCCTGGCGTGCACAAACCAGACAGTTCCCTCGGCCGCAAAATGATGGTCGAAGTGCGCGAGGCCCTGGAAGGCTGCGACTTGGTGCTGATGATTATGGACGTGACGCACAGGTTCGATCCGCGCGATCAGTTTGCATTCGATCTGGTGAAACAATCGGGGACGAAAGCGTTTCTGATTCTGAATAAGGTTGACTTGATTCGCGAGAAATCGAAGCTGCTGCCGATGATTGAGGAATATGGCAAGCGCTACGACTTTCACGAAGTGGTTCCTATCTCGGCGTTGAAGCGCAACGGGCTGGATACGCTTTTAGATCTGATCATGAAAGCGCTGCCTGCGGGACCGGCGTATTTTCCGGAAGATCAAGTGACTGATCAGCCGGCGCGATTCATGGCGGCCGAGATTGTGCGCGAGCAGGTGCTGCTGAACACGAAAGAAGAGATTCCTTATGCAGCGACGGTGATCGTTGACAGTTTCGAGGAGGGCCCAAAGCTCACTCGCATTGCAGCGACGATTTACTGTGAACGCGAGGGGCAAAAGGGAATTCTGGTGGGTCGCGGCGGGCAGATGCTGAAGAAAATTGGAACGGCCGCCCGGCTGCAGATCGAACGTATGCTGGGGACGAAGGTTTTTCTCGAACTTTATGTCAAGGTCGAGCCCGGCTGGCGCGATTCGCGGGCATTCGTGGAAGAGCTGGATTGGAGACGGCAATTAGAGCATCGCATGGTGGAGCAGAGTGGGGAACGGATTAATTAACGACAAAGGGCACAAGGGTTCACCAAGGAAACTGGGTTTATATGCTTTGTGTGCCTTCGTGTCTCAGTCGTTTACTGAATTAGGAGACTACTCTCAAGGGAGTTTCCGTTGCTCGATTCCAGCTTTGCCGATAAAATCCTAACAACTGCGTCGAACCCTGGACACCGGCGCGGATAGGATCAAAGAACCTGCATGGGATGTGGGCCTTCTTCCGAGGATCAGCTCCCGGAGTACGATTTCGATCCCGCAAAACTGAAGCTGCGCGTGCGTGTCACGCTGGCGGCCAGCCGGAACTCCGTCGATCCGGTGGTGACGCAGGTCATGGAGGCGATGCGCGATCAGGATTGCCTTAACGGCAAGACTGATGCGATTGAACTGGCACTCCAGGAAGCGCTGGCGAATGCCGTCGTGCATGGGGCGAAAGAAGATCCTACGAAGGTTGTCGAGTGCGTGGTCGCCTGCGATGACGAGCGTGGCGTGCTGATTATTGTGCGCGATCCTGGGGAGGGTTTCGATCCCGGCGCGATTCCCGCATGCACAGTCGGCGAGAATCTTTATTCCAACCACGGCCGTGGAATTTTTCTGATCAACCAACTGATGGACGAGGTTCGATTCCGCAAGAATGGGACCGAGATTCACATGGTGAAGCGGTAGATCCCCAATCTCACTCCTTTACCGCAATCCCTAGGGTTTTCATCTTCCGGTACAGATGGCTGCGCTCGAGGCCGAGAACTTCGGCGGTGCGGCTGACGTTGCCGTGATTCTCGTCGAGCTTCTTCAGGATGTAATCGCGTTCGTAGGCGTTGCGCGCCTGATGCAGCGTGGAGAATTCGGTTTTTGGAGTGCGGCGGCTGCCATCCCGATAGACAAGCGGCGGCAGATGCTTGCTCTCGAAACGCGTGGTGGTGGGATTCATAATTACGATGCGCTCGATGACATTGCGCAGTTCACGCACGTTGCCCGGCCAGGAATAGCGCATCAAAACATCGATCGCGTCGTCGGTAATCTCCCGCGGGCGGCGCCCGTAGGTGGCGGCGAGCTCTTTAAGGAAATGACGCGTAAATAGCGGAATGTCTTCTTTCCGCTCGCGCAAGGGAGGGACGAAAAATGGGATCACATTGAGGCGGTAGAAAAGATCTTCGCGGAAGTTGCCGCGCGAGATTTCCTCTTCCAGATCTTTGTTGGTGGACGCGATGACGCGGACGTCGACGGTGATGGTCTCGTCGCTGCCCACCGGAGTGAAGCTCTGCTCCTCAAGGGTGCGAAGAACCTTGGCCTGCGTCTTCAGGCTCATGTCGCCGACTTCATCGAGAAAAAGAGTGCCGCCGTGGGCCCGCTGAAATTTTCCTTCTTTGTCGGCGGCGGCGCCGGAGAATGAGCCTTTGCGATGGCCAAACAACTCGCTTTCGATCAGGTCTTCAGGGATAGCCGCGCAATTGACTTCCACAAATGTTTCGTCTTTCCGCAGGCTCTGCGCGTGCATGGCGTGGGCGACGAGTTCCTTGCCGGTTCCCGATTCCCCATAAATCAAAACCCGCCCGTTGGTTGGAGCCATAAGCGCGATCTGCTGTCGCAGAGCTTTCATGGGGACGCTGTCGCCGACGATCACGCTCTTGGTCTGAAGCTGTTTCCTGAGCTCGACATTTTCCGAGCGCAGGCGCTTCGAATCGATAGCGTTTTTCAGAAGGATGAGGGTCTTTTCGAGCGACAGGGGTTTTTCCAGGAAGTCGTAGGCACCGAGTTTGGTCGTGCGCACGGCCGTTTCGATGGTGCCGTGTCCGGAGATCATGATGACTTCGGGTGGGTTCTCCAGGTCGCGGATTTTCTGCAGCGTCTCCATGCCATCGATGCCCGGGAGCCAGATGTCGAGCAAAACAACGTCGAAGGAAGATTTCCGCAACAGGTCGAGGCAGGCCTCGCCGCTCTCGACGGCCGAGGCCGAGTAGCCTTCGTCGGCGAGAATGCCGGAGAGTGATTCGCGAATTCCTGCTTCGTCATCAACAATCAGAACGTTAGGCATGCTGGGCAGTCGCGGCTACAGGAGTGGTTTCGACGGCGACCGGAAGTTCAACAATAAAGCGCGTTCCGACGGGGCGGTTTTCTTCAACGCGAATCGACCCGTGGTGATCTTCGACGATGCGGCTCACGATGGCCAAGCCCAGCCCGGTGCCGCGTTTCTTGGTCGAGAAGTAAGGGAGAAAAAGCCTTTCCTTCAGCTCGCGAGTCACGCCGTGGCCGGTATCGGCAACGGTGATCTCAACCGCGTCGCGGCTTGCGACCAGTCCAGTCGAAACCGAGATCTCGCGAACGATCGAGTCCCGCAGCGCCTCCGCGGCGTTGTCAACGAGGTTCGCGACGGCTCGCTTCATGGCTTCGGCATCGGCCATAACTTTCGGCAGATCCGATCCCAGAGAGGTTTCTAATCGAATTCCATCGAGGCGTCCCTGGAACATGGAAAGCGCGGTGTCAATCACTTCGTTAATGTCGGTTGGCTGGGGATTGGCCACCGGAAAACGCGCCAGCGTGGAGAATTCGTCGACCAGCCGGCGCACGGTTTCAACCGCTCTGGCAATGGTCCCGGCACAGGAACGCACGATGCTCATGGTTGCCGGATCGTCTGGAGTTGCGCGATCGAGCTGCCGCTGGATGCGTTCGGCGGAGAGCGCGATGGGAGTCAGCGGATTCTTGATCTCGTGGGCCACGCGGCGCGCCACTTCCCGCCAAGCCGCCTGCTTCTGGCCCTTGAGCAGGTCCGAGAGATCTTCGAAAACGACGACGTACCCGGAGCGCTGATCCTGCTGCCGCAAAGTGGCCACGGTGACCGCGACATTCAAAGCATTGTGGGGCAGTTGCATTTCGACCTGGCTGGTGGTGATCCCCATGCGGTCGGCGCGACGCAGCAGCGGTTCAAAATCTTCGAAGACCTCGGCAGGGAAGAGGTCGGCGAGCGAGGCTCCGAGCAGATTCGTGCTCGTTCCTTCATGGGGTTCGGGATAAAACATGCGCAGCAGCGCCTGGTTTACGTGCGTGACGCGGCGGTCGGCGTCGAGCGAGAGAACGCCAGTGGGAATGCTCTCGAGGATCGTCTCCATGTGGCGGCGGCGCTGATCGAGTTCGGCATTGGCGGCGCTCAGATCATGACTGGAAGCCTCGATTTGGCGCCGGCTGGCCTCGAGATCCTCCGCCATGCGATTGAAGGAGCGCACCAGGTCGCCGATCTCATCGGCGGCGCGAACATCGACGCGGTAATCAAGGCGGCCGCGGGAAATTTCCTGCGTCGCTTCCGCGAGAGCGGAGAGCGGGCGGGTCACGATCTTCGAAAGGAACAGCGCCAGCCATGTGGTTACGAAGAGCACGATCATGGTCAGCAACAACAGCAGGCCCATGTAGGTGCGACGCAGCACGCGACGTTCGCGCGCCAGATTGTAGTAGCGGGCCTGGCTGGCCTCGACCTGATGTACGGTCTCCGACAATTCGCGAGGTAGCGGGATGGCAACGACAATCAAACCGCCATTAGCGACCGGAGCGCTGCCCAGGGTGTAGTCTGTGCCGTCCCAGGTGAACTGGGTGGGATGTTCCTCGCCCACTTCAGCAAGCGGAAGTTTGCCCTTCAACACAGACCACGGCGCTGGCGCGTTATAGCTGGCTTCGACGTTGTCATTGTGAAGCGCCAAAGCGAATCCGCCTTGTAAAGTCATTTGGTGGCGGTCAAAAACGGCCAGAACTCCGGAAAAACTGTGCCCGGAAAAAGCCCGCTCAGTCTCGGGAGACGCTGCGATGGATGCCGCTTCGGCACGAGCATTCTGCATGCCGTACGTCGCGAGCAGCGTGCCCATGGCTTCGGTTTCGGATCGCACCTCTTCCAGCGGGGCAGAGAACCATTTGTCGATGGAGCGATTCATCAGCCCGTAAGCGAACCAGTACATGACCATGACGGGCACGAAAGACAAGAGCAACGCGCCGGCGACCATCCGGGTGCGGAATTTCGAACCGAGCACTCCCAGGCGGCGCTCGGCAAAAAGCTTCAGCAGGTTGCGAGCGAGAACGAAAAAGAGACCGCCGAACAGCAGGGAAATGAATAGCGACAGAGCGTAGAAGACAATGGTCTGCTGATTATTCTCTGGGCGCAGAATGGTGGCATCGAAGGCAGTTTGCGAGACTACAATCGCCAGCAGGACGAGGACGGAAATTGACAGCAGAATGATGACCTGTTTGCGATAGGACATCCTCGGATTTCGAGTTGCAGCCGGTTGTTCCACGTGAGAGAGCCCGCAGGACCCGTAGCCGCGGGCAAGCAACGCTTCATTATAGATGTAACCGGAGGCTGAAGGACGCGGCGAAGATGCTCGACTCTCGTCATCACGGTCAATAAGTCTTAGCGGCTGGAGCGCCTGGCAATCTCTTCGAGCATCGCTTCATAGGCGGGTTTCGGCTGATAGAGTCGGTCGAAAGGAAGTGCTCCGCCGCGCGTGCCATGGGAATGAGAGCCGATCCACGAGTATTTGTCGGTGAATCCCCACGTCTGAATTGCGGTGCAGCCGGGATTTTCAACGCATGCGCGAACTATGGCGCGATAGATTTCAGCCTGTCGCTGCAAGTCATCTTTCGAGAAGGAACCTCCGGAGCCAATCGGTAGCGACACATCGAGTTCCGTGACGTGCACCTGCAGGCCTAGCGCGGTCAGACGCTTGATGTTCGGGCTGATCTGCGACGTGTCGAAGTCGAGCCCTGGAATGTGCATTTGCAGGCCGACGCCATCAATGGGAACGCCGCGAATCTTGAAGTCCTTCACCATGGCGTACACCGCGTCGGACTTGCCGTTCAAGCCTTCTGCTTCAGCCTCGTTATAAAAGAGCAGAGCTTTCGGATCGGCCTGGTGTGCCCAACGAAAGGCCTGTTCGACATATGCCGAGCCCTTTCCCGCGAGGCCGATGCCAGGGCGGTTGTACCACGGCGAATCCTTGAAACGGCCATCTTCGTCAAGCGCTTCGTTTACGACGTCCCAGGCGAAGACTTGCCCGGCATAGTGTTGCATGACCCGGATGATGTGCTGCTGGAGCAGTTGCGACATCTGGTCTGTGCCGAAGTGGCCTCGCGCAAGCCATTCCGGATTGTTGTGATCCCAAACGAGGCAGTGGCCGCGGACTCTCATTCCATGAGCCTGCGCAAAGGCGACAATTTCGTCGCCCTGGCGAAAGTCGAACGTGTCGGCGTCGCGCCGCACTACCCACCACTTCATGGCATCTTCGGGTTCGACCATGTTGAATTCGCGAGCCAGCGTGGCAGAGTAGGCCGGTTCGGAAAAGAGCGAGGGACGAACCGCCGCGCCGACCAGAATGCCGGCCTTATCGGCTGCCTGGCGCAAGGTTACTGGCGGAGCGGCTGTGGCAGCGGCCAGGAGCACGGACAACGAAAGCAAGACGAAAATCTTGGGGCACGTCATAGTCGTGGCATTACGTGACGATAAGTGGGGGGTTTGAGGGTTCACTCTCCGAGCATTTATTCAACTCTGGGGAAGGAACGGCTGTAAAGGACATCCGTCACATTTAGGCTGTGATTTTCCGCAAAAATGTTTGCCGACGCCCACAATGAGACCATGCATCTCGTTATAGACCTGCACCAATGCCGTGCGCCTGGCCGTGCTCATGGCCGAAGGCGAGTGAGCGGTGACGGGGAATTCTCTCGCCTGGGGGGGCGCAGCCTCGACCGAATTGGTTTGCGGATCGTTGGCGATCGGTCGCAGCGCGCCTTCGAAGAGTTGGCGAAATTCTTCGTAGTCGGCATGCGCGGGCAGCATATCGTGACGCTCCAGCACGCGCCGCGTGTAGGCGTCGACGACGAATACAGGATGATTCCCCGCGTACAGAAGAATGGAATCGGCAGTCTCCGGGCCGACGCCATTGAGGGCGAGTAACTGCTCGCGAACCGTCTCCGTCGGCTGGGAGAAGAGCTTCTCGAGTGACCCACCGTATTCACGATCGAGGAAGGCGACGAACGTCTTGATGCGCGCGGCTTTTTGCCGAAAGTAGCCCGAGGGGCGGATGAGCCCCTGCAGCCGAGCCAGGCTAATTTTGCGAATGCCATCGACGCTTAGTACGTTTGCCGCACGCAAGTTGGCGAGTGCGCGTTCGACGTTGGTCCAAGCGGCATTCTGCGTGAGATAAGCGCCGACGATTACCTCAAACTGGGTTTCGCCCGGCCACCAGTGCTGCGCCCCCCCCGCTCGGTAGAGTGCGTGGTAGTAGTCTCGGAGCCGTTTCTCTTTGTGTGGCGACAATTTCAATCCTGTACGGGAGTTTAACTGAGTATGCAAACGAGAAGCCCGACGCGGCAAGTTTGGTAGTGTCCTAAATTCACTAACCACGAAGGACACGAAGGAACACGAAGCGCGCAAATGCTGGTCTCCTTCGTGCGCCTTCGTGCCCTTTGTGGTTAATTAGGACATTGCCGCAAGTTTTGAGCTGAGTGGTCTGGGACGTTCCTCTTCACGGAATTTGATAGCCGCGTCTAAGATGGGAACACATGTCGACTGCTGAAGTTTCCTTGCGTCGTTGGGTTTCGCCGTCGGGTGGAATCTGGCGGCGGGTCATGCGGCACGCGCGGCACAACATGCTCGCCGCGATCGGAATCGTGCTGGTTGCGATTTTCTTGATTTTTGCGGTGTTTGCGCCATGGATTGCGCCGCAGCATCCAGCCGCCATTCACCTGCCCGCGCGGCTCGATTCGGTTTCGTCCACACACTGGTTTGGCACCGACGAACTGGGCCGCGACATTCTTTCGCGCGTCATTTATGGCGCACGCATCTCCATGTTGGTGGGCAGCTGCGTCGTGGCAACGTCGCTTCTTCTCGGGCTCATCATCGGTTCCATTGCCGGCTACTATGGCGGCGCAATCGATCGCTTCGTGAATGTCGTTCTCATGAATGCTTTTCTGTCGTTCCCGGGCATTCTGATTGCGATCGCGTTCGTAGCATTTCGCGGCCCCGGCATTTTCAATCTGGTAATCGCACTCTCACTCGGCGGATGGGTCGGCTACGCGCGCTTGGTCCGCGGGCAAGTTCTTGCCGCCCGGGAACGCGAGTTCGTCGAAGCGGCCCGCGCGTTGGGCGCCAGCGATCTGCGGATTGTTGTGCAGCACATTCTGCCGAATATTATTCAACCGGTAATCGTGCAGGCCGCAATCGGCATGGCCGGAGCGATTCTGGCGGAAGCCACCATGAGTTTTCTCGGTCTGGGCGTGCCGCCGCCGACCGCGAGTTGGGGTGCGATGCTCAATGATGGCCGCGGATATTTGTTCAGCGCGCCGCATCTGGTCGTGTTTCCGGCGCTGGCAGTGATGCTGGCGGTGCTGAGCTTCAACTTCATTGGTGACGCGTTGCGCGATTATCTCGATCCACGTTCGCGCATCGAAGCCGGGTTGTAAGATCTCTTGCAGTGCTTTCTTTCGCAGTTTACGGCGCTAGCGTAAGTCTCTGTTTTTTCGACGGGGCAAATCGGGTATCGATCTTGCCTTCGATTTTGATGGTCACGGTTTTTTCGAATGTCAGCCCATCAAGTCCCTTCGCGGCGAGGTGAACCGGGAACTGACCGGAATGCGTGTAGAAATGGGTTGTGCTGGCTCCATCGCCGTGCGTGCCGTCGCCGAAGTCCCACATGCAGTCGACCACGGGCACACCGGTAGCGTCCCCTTGGGCGGAGAAATGAACCGCCTCTCCGGCTTGCGCTGCGTCGGGTACATTGACCGTTACGCTGGGAGCAGCGGGCGCGATCGAACTGTCAGTGATCTTAAGGACCTTCACCGAGTGCGGCGGGAGCTCGAGCGAGATGGTATCGAGGTTGTTTTGTGCGGGCGCGGTTGGATCAAAGACATCGAAGATTTGATTGTGCCCGTGCAACTGCAATCCGAGATCGGCTGAGATCTCGATCGTCCGCTGGCGGGGTTTGTCGGTCCAGTTGAAAACTGTGAGCATCGCAACGCGCTTGCTCTCCTGTAAGAAAAACGTGCTGGGCTGGCTGTCTTCAGGAGCGTAGCTCATCAGGTCGACCGGCCGCGACGCTCGCCCCAGCCTCGACATGTTCCTGAGATCTTCATTTCTTACGAGGGCGACGCGTTCGGCATCCATGCCGACCTTGGTCAGGTCGTCTCCGATCTCGTACATGCCACCAGCGACCGCCGCGAGCGCAATCGAAACGCGGGCCTCATCGAGCGTGAGCGGATGCTTGCCGCCGTGCCATTCCTGCTCGTCGACGGTTTGGCGCGAAACCGTGAAAGCGTCGGGATCGGCCACGAAGAAATTTCGATTCATGTAATAGCGCGCGGCAATTCCGGAAGCGGCGTCTCGGCTGGATTCGAACGTGTGGCCGGTGTCCTGGGAGATGCGGCCGTAATCCACAAAGCCGACGGGATTCAGCATGAC
>JASHQK010000541.1 GCA_030039195.1 Candidatus Sulfotelmatobacter sp. | reverse complement strand
TGGCGCTCTACGCCCGCCACATAATTGACGGCTAATGGAGCGACCATGCTTTGATCCAAGGCATCAATCGACGGCGTTGTGCCGGTAACCCCACCATGAGAATTCAGACTTCCCGCTGGAATTGGAGGCAACGGAAAATTCCACGGGTAATTCCCCGAAGGAGCAATAGAAAAGAAATTGCCCAGAGGATAAGAGATTCCGTTGTATACGTCAACACTGGTGAAGGTTTGACTTATAACGCCCGGCGGGTTGTTACGGGTTTGATCAACACTTTGACCGAGGGCAACCCAATCGTGGTAGACGCCAATACCGCCCCGAATTGCCCACTCCCCCTTCTTAGTCGGATCCCAGGCGAAACCGATCCGGGGACTGAAGAGGTTTTTCATATCGTTGGAAAATACCTTGGGCACGACTCCGACCGAGGCATTCGCCACCTGGGTATTGAAGTTCCCTCCAGGCGAGAGAATCAAAGTACTGAACTGAAAACCGCTGTTGCCCCAAGGTGTGTGATTGCCGAAATCATCCCAACGCAAAGATATGGTCAACGACAGATTGGACTTGACCTTCCAATCGTCTTGTACATAGAACCCGAAGGGATTCGTTTGGCCGCCGAAAATGACTGAGCCTTGGGCTCCGGTCAGCGGATTGTAGGCGTAAACGGATTCCTGATAGACGTTGTCTTCGACAAGGTCTAACAGGTTGTTGAATGTGAAATCAGGTCGCACATTGTAAGGCGTAAAGTCGCCGTGTTCGATGGCATGGTCCCCGTCGTACCCGAAACGCAACGTATGCTTTCCACGCACCCAACTCAAGACACCGCGCCAGTTGTAGTTTGGACCGCGGTACTCTCCTGGTCCCCACCCTCCACCGACAGGGAAACCGACCAGATTGCCGGCCGTAACTCCGATATCAGGTACAGCTAAGTTGGCATCTTGGCCGTTCGCACCGCCGACACTGGCGAAAGCAAAACCTGCTTCCACCAGAACGTTTGCATTCCACGCATGAGTGAAATCGATCTGGCCGTAACGATTCCTCATGATGTCGAGAGCATCCAAACGAGGCCGCGCCGAAAGCTGCTGCTGATCGAAGGAGTCGTTGTAGTAGCTGAGGTAAAGGCGGTCATTCTGCGTGAAATATTGATCTAATCGGAAATTGTACTGTAGGGCGTTGTAATAGGGACTGGCGGCAAAGCTGCCGGAGTCAATCATGTTCAGACTACAAGGCGGAGTTAGTGGCGTCGTCGTACCGCAATTGCCATTTAGATATTGCTGCGCCGTTTGGTACGGACTTCCTATCAAACGGCTCGCGGGCCATCCGGCGAGAACCTGGGTTCCGACAGTATTGGGGAGGTTCGACTGGGCCCACGCTACAAACGCAGGGTCTTCAAAGTACTGAGTGCCCGATGCTGTACCGGCGGTTGTCGCCCAAAGTTTTTCAAAATCTGCGAAGAAAAATGTTTTCCCCTTGCGAATGGGCCCGCCTAGTGTGCCCACCAGATCTTTTCGGGCAAAGGGCAGAAAAGCACCCGCTGCGGTAAACTCCGGAGTTGCCTGAAAATCCTGATTGGTGAAAAACAAGCTGCCGGTGCCATGAAACTGGTTCGTGCCCGACTTCGTCGTCACCTGGATGAGGATCGAACTCCCAAGATTGTCTTCGCCGTCCCACGAATTGGTTTGCAGCGTGGCTTCCTGCACCGCATCCGGGATAGGAGCCAGAATGATGTTCCCGTTTTGCACAGGGCTGGTCACATTCATCCCGTCAACCATAACGAGATTACCGGTGTAGCTGCGTCCATTGGCACTGATCTGTGGCGTCTGGGTGCCGAAGTTATCCGCGAACCCTCCGGGTGACTCCCCAACCGCACGAGTACCAGTTCCGACCACACCCGGCGCAACAGCGAGAATATCCCACAGGTTTCGATTGGCCTCCGGCAAGTCCCTGACCGTATTTGAAGAAAGAGTGGCCTGCAAACGGCTGTCATCGGTGTCGACATTGGGCACAGAAACCTCAACCGTAACCGTCTCTTGGGCAGACGCTAAAGGAAGAGTCAGGTTGATTCCCTTCGTCTCTGCAGTATTCAGAACGAACTTAGACTCGGTCTTGCGGAAGCCGCTGGCCTCGACGTCAATTACATAATTCCCCGGGGGAAGGCTGCTGAAACGATAGTTGCCAGAGTCGCTGCTTTTAGTGGTCGCCTGGACTCCGGTGTCAGCATTCGTTAAAACGACAGAGGCTCCATTGATGGCGGCACCTGCGGGATCCGCAATGATGCCCTGGATGTTGCTGTTGTATTGGGCATAGCAAACACCTGAGAACAGGATACCCAAAAGGCAAAGACGACTGAGGAACCGTAACCACGGATGACTTGCCATCGCTCCTCCACTTTCCCGAAAACATCTCGGCGAGTAAACGATTTCCCCAAAGATTCAAAATTTTATAGCCCTGTTCCGAAACAGTTGTCAAGGTTTTTTTGCGCGCCCCAGTTATGGCATTCTGTTCCCCTTAAGAACAAGGGATATAAGAACATAGTGACCGGACTCGCTGCCCATTACCCCAGCAAACGCACGAAGAGGAGGTTGCTCTGAGGTCCCGATCGCGAACTTGCCCCCCGGACTCGGACTAACGAGGCGCCGGTAATCGATTACACACTGGAAATCAACCGGCAATATCTTGTAGCTTGACTGGAGATTCCTGGCAGCGATTTCATCTCCGCCCGCGGGAACTCTTACTCGTCTCCCGGAAGCTCGCAGATCGACACTCTAGGGGGAGTTGCTGAAATGAAAGCACGATGGCTGCGGAACGGGGGAGCCCGAATCAACGTGGGCGGCCAAGTCAACCGAAATTGAGGAGGGTGTGAGGTGCAAGAAAGAAAATTTCGCTTCGTGCTTTCCCTGATCACACGAGAAAACGACTATCAAGCGGAACAGGCTTCTGCCGCGGCGGAGGAGGCAAATCGCCTGGGTGCCGAATTGCAGGTGCTATTTGCAGAGAACGACGCTATCAAACAAAGCACACAGGTCCTGGACGTAATTCAAGCTCGCGGCGTGAAGACCGATGCAATATTGGTCGAACCTGCAAGTCGAACCGGATTCCCCAAGGCGGCCCGAGCCGCAGTCAAGTCCGGCATGGCATGGGTCGTTCTTAACAGCGAGGCGGAATATCTTTCAGAACTGCGGTCTGGGGCGAACGTGCCCGTATTTTCCGTGAGCGCTGATAATCAACAGATAGGCCGGCTCCAGGGGCATCAACTCGGTGCGCTTTTTCCGCGTGGAGGCTGTGTCCTGTATGTTCAAGGTCCGTCGTCCAGTTCTGTCGTTGCGCCGCGTATGGCCGGCTTGCTGGAAACCAAGCCTGAGGCAATAAGCGTGAGAACCCTGAAGAGTTCGGATTGGACAGAGGATGGAGGCTGTCATGCGGTTTCAGCGTGGCTGCGCCTTTCGACAGCCAGGAACGAATCCATCGATGCGGTACAAGCGCAGAACGATTTCCTTGCATTGGGCGCCCGAAGGGCATTCGAGCAACAAACCGGCACTCCACAAAGCAGAATCAGACTTCCCTTCCTGGGGGTGGACGGGGTGCCCAAGACGGGGCAGGCGTGGGTCCGCCAAGGCTCTCTTACGGCCACCATCGTCGTGCCGCCGACCGCTCCTCGGGCTCTGGAGATTTTGGCAAACGCTCTACGCGCAGGCTTACAGCCCGCCGAGCGCACGCTGGTGGCGCCTCGCTCTTTTCCCGAGGCGAAAGAGTTAGCGCCCAAGGACATTTCCTAGTTGCGCCGAGAAAGTCACGGCTTGAAGAAACTCGGGACCATTGACAAAGCAAGACCGTCTAACCCAGACTAGGAAAACGTTTGCTGTACTGGAGAAATGACATGCAATCCGCCCTGAGTCGTCGCGGCTTCCTGAAAGCCGCTGCGGCCGTGACCGCGTCCGCATACGTGCCCAAGTCCGTTGCTGCAAGGGCTGCGGTTTCCACGAACGGCACCGTCGCTGTGACCCCGCCACTGGCCACTTTCTCGTATTCGGACGTGCAGTTGCTCGACGGTCCCATGAAGCGCCAGTTTGATGAGAACCATGCCCGCTTCCTCAATCTTGATGACGACCGCTTACTCAAGGTCTTCCGCCAAGTCGCTGGATTACCAGCACCTGGCGAAGACATGGGCGGTTGGTACGATCTCACGGGTTTCAGTTTGGTCAAGAATGATTTTCACGGATTCATCGCCGGTCATAGCTTTGGGCAATACCTTTCGGGGCTGGCTCGCGCTTACGCCGTAACCGGGTCGGAGGACACACGCGCGAAAGTCAATCGCCTGGTGAAGGGCTATGGTGAGACGCTGGATCCCAAGGCAACATTTTTCGTGGATTATCGCCTGCCGGCTTACACCTACGACAAGCTGTCGTGCGGTTTGATCGACGCGCATGAGTTCGCGCACGATCCTGCGGCAATGGATATCCACGAAAAGCTTACGCGTGCAATGGTTGCTTACTTGCCGGAGAAAGCCCTGTCACGCCAGGAACAGCGCTCCCGTCCTCATAAAGACACGTCCTATACCTGGGACGAAACCTACACGTTGCCAGAGAATCTCTTCCTTGCCTACCAGCGCAGCGGGAAGACTTTCTATCGCGACATGGGAAAGCAGTATCTCGAGGACGATACGTACTTCAATCCGCTCGCTGCAGGCAACAATGTATTGCCCTTCGAGCATGCCTACAGTCACGTAAATGCCTTCAGTTCCGCGATGCAAGCCTACATTACGCTGGGAAGTGAGAAACATCTGCGCGCCGCTAAGAATGGATTCCAGATGCTCGTTACCACGCAGAGCTTCGCCACAGGGGGATGGGGTCCGGATGAGAGCTTTGGCGAACCAGAGCGGGGCCAGTTGGGCGATAGTCTTTCTTACACTCACGCCAGCTTTGAGACGCCTTGCGGATCCTATGGACATTTCAAGATCACACGCTACCTGCTGCGCGTAACCAAGGATCCGCAATATGGCGACAGTATGGAGCGGGTGCTGTACAACACCATACTCGGGGCATGGCCGATCCAGGCCGATGGAACGTCGTTTTATTATTCCGATTACGCGAACACAGGAAAGAAGGTCTGGTACGGGCAAAAATGGCCGTGTTGCTCGGGGACGTTTCCACAACTGGCGGCCGATTACCACATCAGCACATACTTCCGTTCGTCGGACGGTGTTTATGTGAACCTATTCACGCCGTCTTCCGTGCGATGGACGGATGGTTCAGGGAATTACGGGCTGACGCAGGCGACAAAGTATCCGCTCGACGGTTCCGTTCAGGTTCAAGTTTCCGGGTCGCGGCCTTCCGACTATACGATCTATCTTCGGATCCCAGCCTGGGCGGCGCCCGATCCTGTCTTGTCGGTGAATGGCCAGCGAGTTTCCGAATCAGTCCAGCCCGGAACTTTTGCCGCAGTCCGGCGAACGTGGAAGGATGGCGATCGCATTGAACTGGAATTGCCAATGCCTTTGCGCCTGGAGGCTGTGGATGCGAACCACCCGAACCTGATGGCGCTGCTCCGGGGTCCGCTGGTGCTGTTTGCTCTAGCTGACTCTCAACCGAGCTTTGGCAAGGCAGCTTTGCTGCAAGCGAGGCCAATGAACAATTCCATGGGCGATTGGATCGCGAATTCCACTGAAGGAACACCGATCACCATGCGACCGTTCATGAACATCGATAAGGAAAACTACAGCACTTACGTCAAGGTGACGGCGTAGCTCCCTCGAACCGCGAAAGCCTGCGCTCAGCGCCCAGTTTGTGGCTTAGCAAATTTGGCGTCATCGATGGCAACGTTCTGTTGCACATTCTGAACCTGGAGCGTGACGACGCTTTCAGGCGTGGCAGTCGTTATGCGAAACGGAACTTGTATCCCATCGACTTCACGGTAATCGGCATAATCGATTTGCATCGGGTCAAGTCCTGGAGGTGACTCGGTATAACGCAAGATCCGCACCAACAGCCCCGACTCCGCATCAAAGTAAAGCTTCACGGGTGGTAAGCCGTTTCGAGCGCCAAGTAAGACGTTGGCGTTGCGACGGTTGATGTTTTCGGGATACTGAACCCTGAGCTCCGGGAAGAGCTCCTGAATGTGCAAAGGGAACTGCAGGTCCGCGTCCGTCCTTGCGCCTTCGACTTCGCCATCGGGCATGCTGCGTGCGGGCCGGCCAGGAAAACTGATCCAACCTGCCTGACCGTCAAACACTGTAACGGCATCGCCCATCGGGAGATGTCGGATCACAGCTTGCTTCTCGGGCTCTGCGGTAAACACCTCAACTGAAGCAGTTTGATCTCCCGATTCAGAGTCAGCCTTTTCCACGCGGCTAGAAATCTTACCAAGGGCCTCGGCTCCGCCCATCGCAGTGACATAGTGATCGATTATTTGACGGACTGTGGGTAAGTCAGCGTCAGTTGGTCGCGGTTGAGACGCAGTTTGTTGACGTAAGGACGTTTCGCTGGCAACCATCGGGACGGCAACCGGCTTGAGCGCACCGCGATGGCAGGTGTAGCAAGTCACGGCCCGCTGCTGGGCAAAGCTGGTGTCGTTCAAAGTGAACATCATCCGCATCATTTCGCGGGCCGTCTGCTTCGGCTTCTTGTCATCTTTTTCGAAATGCCCTTCGACGTGGCAGAACGTGCACTTCACCCCCAACGATGATGAGATGAATTCCATGGCGGGAATCAATTCAGATGATGGGACGCCTTTGAGCACCTGAATATTCTTGAAGGTGGTCCCGGCGCTTCGTGTCGAATCGGACGTGGTGGCTCGATCCGGGGCAGGCGTCGGGTTCAGTTGTGCCTTGATCTTCGTGGCGAGTTCGCTCGATTCGGCGAATTGCCCTCGCTTGCGGTATAAGTCAATCAACGTGCTGGCAGCGGACAGATTCAGGGGATCGCGAGCCATCGCCCGTTGCAAGTGCGCGATGGCCTGATCGACATTCCCGTCCTGGATGTAGGGCGCAGCAGCCCTTGCCTCAGCAAGGGCCGAGTTCGGATTGAGCTGCAAACCTCGTTCGAACGCAATCTCCGCTTCCGAGTTCTGCTTGCCCACAAGCAGGGCTTCGCCGATCCACTTGAAAAAATCGCTGTCATTTGAGAACTGTTGTTGGACGTCGGTCAGCTCGCGATAGCCGTCGCGGATCAGCAACGGCGAATGCCGTTGCATGCCGACTTCGATTTCTGCGATGCCGAGATTCCGTTTCTGCAGGTCAGGCGCGGGTTCACGCCAGGCAGCAATCGCACCGCTTGAGGGCGCCTCAGGCTGCTCTTCCGGACGCCGTTGAATTCGATGATCGGTGAACGCAGAGTGTCCGCCGTCTTTCGCGGCACGCCGGGGCATGTGGCATCCCACGCAATTGCTGTCTTTCGCCGGATGAGACGGTGAAAAGCTGCTGGTGTGACACGACAAACATCGAGAACGATAAAAATCGACAGACTGCACCAGCTTGCCATGTGGATTGTGACAGGTTCCACACCACAATCGGCCGGCACTTTTTCGAGCGCAAGCGCTTAGCGCAAGCTGCTCGACCTGGCTGATTACTTTGAAAGCGCCCGTGGGGTTTGCATCGTGGTAGACCGTAAATGTGCTTTCCAGCGGTTGACCGGGCACGAAATCGCTCAATTTCTTTCCCGGATTCGCCACCCGGGCAACGCCAAAAAGATGACACTGCTCGCACACGCTGTCTCGGGCCGAAGGTGCCAGTCTGGCAGGATTGATAATTGTTTCCGGCCGAGGATCTGCAAGATGCCGCTCCGACGAGCCGTGGCAGCGCTCGCATGTGATTCCCTCGTCCGCAAAAACCGGAGAGCGATATTGATTCAAACTGCCTGGGACGTGAAGTGCAGTTCCGGAGTGACAAAGCACGCATTCTTCCGGTACGGGCCGCGTAAAATCCGGATCGCGCTGATTTTCGTAGCCCGGAGCCAGATCGTACGACTGCCGACTGGTGTAGTAGGCAACGGGAGACTGGAACAAATGGTCGCCCAAATCAAGCAGGTATCCTTGCGCGTGGCTTCCTGAACCGATCACCCAGTCAATGTGATATTCCGCCAGATCGCCCGCGTTCTCCCATTTCTGCCAAAAGCCCGTTGGCGACGAATGCATCGTGATTCTGGTGCCATTCGCGTTCACGGTGCCGTCCGGCTCTTTACCGGCGCGTCGCAAAGAATGAGCCATTGCCGACTGCGCGTATCCTTCCACCTCCGAGGTATGGCAGAACAAACATCGATTTGCGCCCGCAGGCTCGACCGGCATAACTGAAGCGAGATGCTCCTGCCCGGCCGGCTTGTTTTCCGCAGATTGTGGGGCAGACAGCTGGGCAGAAAGCGCTGCCACGAAAGAGAAGAGCAGGACCAATCTCCACCGTGCGGGCGTAGACGGAAATCGCGAGATCATCCTGCGTTTTCTCCTGGCGGGATCGAGAACTTGATCTGGAAATCGACCGACCCGCAGCTACGATGTGACTAATGCGCCGTGTCTCCCTCGACGAGTTGATAGCGATATCGGTCGCTTTCGTCCTTGGCCGACTGCTGCCTCAGTAGCGCGAGACGCTTTAGCAATTCCGGAATTTCGCCCGTGTCGCCGGTCTTGCGCAATGCCTGAATCAGGTGATAAACCGCCGCTTGATCCGTGGGATTGTCGTGCAAGGCCTGCCGGCTTTCTTCGGCTGCCTCTTTGTATCTTCCTGCCTCCAAATCGAGCTTTGCCAGCACACTCCAGGCGGGAGCGAGCGTCGGCTGCAAGCTGACGGCTCTGCGGGCAGAGCGGACGGCTAATTGAAAATCGGCGTCGGCAGGATTGGAGGTTCTGGCGGCGAGAACGTCTGCCTGAAGATAGAGCATAAACGCATCGTCCGGCTTGCGGGCGAGCCCTGCCTGCACCTTCGCTAAAGCGCGATCGAAATTATTTTCCTGCGCCGCGGCCAGTCCCTGGGCCGCGGAACTTAGCGACTGATTCGGGTCCAACTCGTAGGCCTTCTCGAAGTCTGCTTCCGCTTTGTCGTATTGTGCCAGTTGGACATATAACACTCCCCGGGAAAAGTACAGCGGCGCCGCGTTCGGCTGCAAAGCCAGACCGTCGGTGATGACATCAATGCCAACCTGGAACGAATCGTGGGCGTAGGAGAGGTTCGCGAAATCCAGATACAGGTTCAGATTCTGCGGATCGAGAAGGATCGCCTGGCGAAGCAGGCTCACCGCTTCTGACGTGTCCTTCATCCCTTCGTGAGCTCGCGATGCCAGTTCCAGCGTTTCTGCATCTGGATCTTTAGCTTCGAGAAGCGGGCCCAAAGTAGTCAGAGCATCTGCCGGGTGATCGGCCATAACCTGAACGGCCGCCAGCAAGCGACGCTCTCGAGCGTCTTCGGGATTCAAAGCCAGGGTGCGCTTAAGTATGACCTCTGCCCGATCAAATTGTTTCAAGCGGACGAGGCAGATAGCGTTGGCGTGCAGAGCGGCGGGTTGAGCATCGAACAGCGTGCCTGCTTTTTCAAAATCCGCAACGGCGGCCTTGCAATCTTTTTGCTGGTACTCAAGAAGAGCGAGCATGCCATAACTGGTGCGATCTCCGGGCTTGAGCTGAAGTACATGCTTGATCAGCGGAATGGCTTCGGGCTTTCCTTCGTCGTACTCAATTTGAGCGGCACCTTGCAGCGCGGGAAGGTAGTCGGGAGAAAGTTTGATGGCGTGGCGAAATGAGGTCAGCGCCGCGCCTTGGTTTTTCTTGCCCGCATAGGCAACGCCTTGCATTGCCCATAGCTGCGCTTCGTTAGGAAAGCGGGTCAGGGCCGGACGAATCAGATTCAGCGCTTCGTTGAAGTTTCCGCCCTGCAAGGCAGAATAGATCGAATCGAACCGATCATCCCGTGGATCTTGGGCGGACATCGAAACCGCAAATAAGAAAAATAGGCCGAAGGCCGAAAGTCCGAGGGTGAACCAACGAAGTCTTCGGGGCGCGTAAACACTTCTCATGGCACAGGCCGGCGACAGAAACCTGTTATAGCTTATGACGTCACCGGCTTCAACCAATTCGACCGTTCTTTGAACGCCTCTGCGCCACTCTCTGCGGTCGGATTAGCCACCAAGCGATGGAACTTCGCTCTGGTCTGCACATCTTCGCGATCAACTTCGAAAAGGCTTCCGACCTGCCTCGCCCGAAGCAGGTCGGACCATAGTGGACCGGTACCGTTCAGAACGACAGGCGTCCTCCCAGTTGCCAGAAACGCGGTTCGTGCGAGGCCGTAGCCTGACCGAAAATTCCGTCTGGCAAGTTAGTATCCACGTTCGTATAATTTGCCCGGTTGAACAGGTTGAAAATCTCGAACCGGACTTGGAAATTGACCCTTTCCGTAATGCGATTGTCCTTGTAGAAGTTGACGTCCGTCTCGATAAAGTTCGGCCCGCGGAACGCATTCGATTTCCCATTTCCCTCTTGGCCGAAAGTGGGAACCGCGAAGTTGGAGCTGGGAATCGCCCCAGTGAGCCAGGATTTGTTGTTAGTTGACTGGCTGTAACTTGTGGTATTCGGGTAAGCCAGAGCATCACCGTCGGCGTTGTAATCACCGCTGCCAGCTTGGAAGGCGACTGCTGGGTCCGACGCCGAGCATCCGGTGACGTTGCTGAGCGCACCCGACGCGCATAGAGCCAGAAAGCCGTTCGTGTTATCGACCGTCAAGGGATAGCCAGA
>JASHQK010000540.1 GCA_030039195.1 Candidatus Sulfotelmatobacter sp. | reverse complement strand
GGCGACAAGATCAAACAGGTCTTCTGGAATCTGTGTGAGAACGCCGTGCGCGCCATGAAAGGCGGAGGCACGCTCACGGTGGCCGTCGAGCCCCTCGGTCACGACTGGCAAGTCGCGGTGCAGGATACGGGCGCGGGCATGACTCCTCAGCAGATCGAAAAGATCTTTGAGCCGTTCCAGTCCAATTTCGAAGGAGGCACCGGGCTGGGCCTCGCGATCGTGTACCAGATCGTGCAGGCGCACGAAGGCAAGGTCTGGGCACGTTCGAAGCCGGGACAGGGAACCACGCTCGTATTACGACTGCATCGTCTCGAGGGGGAGAAAGCGGCGTTGAGCGGCCGGAACGCCGCCAAGCCGGCGGAGTTGGCAGCGCCCTTGGCCGCCGCGGCAGGGAGCTCGCATGGCTAATATTCTTGTCTGCGATGATGAGCGCTCCATCTGCGAAATGCTCGACATCTCCCTGCGCCGCGAAGGGCACCGCGTGGAAACCGTTCAGAACGGCCAGGCGGCGAAGAACAAGATCGACGGCGCTCTTTACGACGTCATCATCACCGACATCAAAATGCCGAATGTCGATGGCATCGAAGTCCTGCGCCATGCACACAAAGTTTCGCCCGATTCCGCGGTCATTCTGATCACCGCGGTCGACGATTACGAAGCGGCCGTGGAAGCGGTGAAGGCCGGAGGCGCTTCCGATTACATTCGCAAGAGTCCCGGGCTGGTCGACGAGATCAAGCTGGCGCTGAACCGCTCGCTCGAAAAATTGATTCTGAGCCGGCAGAACTTCGCTCTACGCCGCGACGCCGCCACGCGCAACTCGCTCGACAACATCATTGGCTCAAGCGTCGCCATGGAAAAGCTCAAGCAGACCGTGCGCACGGTCGCCTCGACGGCGAGCACGGTCTTGATCCACGGCGAGAGCGGTACGGGAAAAGAACTGGTCGCGCGTGCGGTTCACGTTTGCTCTCCGCGGGCCACGGAAGCCTTTGTTTCGGTCAACTGTGGAGCCTTCCCGGAAACGCTGCTGGAAAGCGAACTGTTCGGCTATCTGAAAGGCGCCTTCACCGGAGCGACGCAGAATAAGCGAGGATTGTTCGAAGTCGCCGACGGCGGGACGATCTTTCTCGACGAGATCAGTGAAATGACGCTGGCCATGCAGGTCAAGCTGCTGCGGGTCTTGCAGGAGCGCACGGTGCGGCCGGTCGGCAGCACCAGCGAAATCTCCATTGACGTGCGTGTCATCGCTGCGACCAATCGCGAACTCGACAAGCTGGTCGCTGAAAATCTCTTCCGCGAAGATCTTTACTATCGCCTGAACGTCATTCCGATTCGCGTGCCTCCGCTGCGCGAACGGCGCGAAGACATTCCTTTATTGGTGAATCATTTCCTGAAGAAATATGCCACCGCCGCCGGCCGCAGCATCCTGCGCGTTCACGGCGGTTCGCTATCCGCTCTATGCGATTACGAGTGGCCGGGCAACGTCCGCCAGTTGGAAAATACAGTCGAGCGCGCCGTCGCTCTGGAAACGACCGAAGAACTGCACGTCGAGATTCCCGCGGAGCGTCCCAAAGCCCGGGCTGCCGCGGCTTCCGCCGATGGTGGACTGCCCGCGATCGGCAGCGATCTCACGCTCCCGCAAGGCATGGACATGGAAAACTACGTCGCCGGAATCGAGCGGTCATTGCTGCAGAATGCGCTCAACCAGAGCGGCGGCGTGCAAACCAAAGCCGCCGACGTGCTCGGCATCTCCTACCGCTCGTTCCGCCATTTGATGAAGAAGTACGGGTTGTAGCTTTCAGCCATCAGCTCGCAGTCTTACGGCCAGTCTTCCCGCTAATAGACTTGGTCCTTCGGAATCTTCATCTGGGCTAGTCCAAAGACGAACGTAAGACCGAGGGCGTGTACTGGGCCCTCTGTGGGCGTCCATCGATCTACTACGTGGTACTTGCTATCTTTGATGCCCTCGATGATTCATTGAGACCCGTCACATCCCACCGTTTCTGGGTTTTCGTGGGCGGGCAACTCCCAGAATTGAAGCCTTTGAATTGTCGCTAGGAATTTTTCGGTTTGTTGTTGTGTGAGTGGCCGAGCTGTATTTTCGATAAGCTTTCCGGGCGCATAGCCGCCCGCGCCGTTGGACACCTTGGCTGTAAGCTCCGCACTGCCATTGGCATGAACGTCGACCCGCACAACTACCGGGTGATGGAAGGTTCGGAGCCACACGAGCCTGTATGATTCGGCGCTTGAGCGTTTCGACTCTTGGAACAACGACGGCTCTTGGAGTGCCTTCAGGTGTTTGGAGTACCAGTCTGAACGGAATGAATCGTCTTTTGGGTTGTCTCCAAGAACGCCCTGCGGAAAGTAAGGGTCCTGAGCAAACGCCGTACTCAGAGCACCAAGCAACAGCAACAAAGCCAACGTTCTTGCGCGCATAACGCTACCTGTCACACGCCCTAGAGAAGTTAGACACCGCAGCAACGTGCCCGGGTCAAGTTACTGTAGCCAAGGGATCGCACTTAATGAGGCCTGCCAGCTGAAAGCTGAAGGCTGATAGCTGATAGCTATCCCTTCTTCAACTGCTGCTTCCATCCCAGCACCCGCGCCTTCGCGCCTTCGGCCTCCGCCTCCGCGATCATCCCTTTTTTCTGATACAGCACCGACAAGCTGGTGTGCGCCAGCACGTCATCCGGATCGAGTTCCACGATCCGCTGCGCCACCGCAATCGCCTCCTCATAACGCTGTAGGTCCTGCAGCGCGCGCGCCAGCCCATGCATGGCTTCTGTATATGTTGGATCGGCGGCGATCGACTCTCGATATGCGTCCACCGCCCGCTCCAAGCTACCCTCAGCCATCACATCGAGCGCGGCGTAATAGTGGGTTTCGGCCTGTTCACGGGCCTTTTGGGCGGTATTGTCTTCCGGCATGCGGGGCAGTCCAGCGGAATCGAATTCTAACATGCGACCGGGTTTCTGCCCGATCTAGGGGAATGTTTGTGGTGCTCAAGATTTGCTAACCACGAAGGACACGAAGAAACACGAAGAGCGCAGATGCTGGTTCCTTTGTGCGCCGTCTTGCCCTTTGTGGTTAATCAGGACACTGCCAGAAGGTTTATTGTTCGCGGTCAATTTACCACCGAGGTATAATCCTTGCCTCAAAAGGGAAGTCTGGCCGTGGAGTTCAGCGAAAAGTACGAACTGTTGCAGTCGGTGACCACGGGCGCCGTCGAGAGTTTTGTGGCTCAGAACAAGGCGCGGGGCGAGCGAGTGTTGGTGCACATTCTGCAGTGCGAGCCCCAGAAACCTAATCAGCCCACGGTGCAATGGGTGCTGGAGGGATTCCGCAAAGTTGCTCCGGAACCTGCCGGCACTGTGCTCGAGACGGGCCATTATAGCGGGACTCTCTATGCCTACGTAGTCACGACTCTGCCCGACGATGCCGCTTTGAACGGCTGGGTGCAGCGTTACCAGGCGCAGAGCCGGGAGCCGCAGGGGATTCCGGCTCCTGCGGAGTCTTCCTTTGACAGTGTCGGTGAGAGTGCCGCTGAGAGCGAAAGTCGCGCTAATCAGAAGCTAGGCAGACCTGCGCAAGTTCCGGTACAGTTCACCCAGTTTTTCAGAGAACTCGATTCGCAAGCGAAGCCTGTGGCTCCGGGTGCGCCGGTGGTCGCAGCGCCGAATGAGATAATTGGCGAGCCTTTATCGCCTCTCGCAGAACTGCCGCGCTCCATGCCAAGCGCGAATCAGGAACGCTTCCCGTCGGCCGTTCACGCGGCGCCGAATTGGGATGAAGTGATTCCGAAATCGTCGCCCGCCGCGAACGAAGACCTCACGCACGGCGGTTCGATGCAAAGTTCGGTGCCTGATTCTCCATCAACGAATTTTCCGGCCGAAACGGAGACTCCCGAAATCAGGAATGCACTCAAACCTGGCGAGTTCACTGATTTTTTTCAAAGCCCCCTTCGGGTAGATGGGCCGGCAGAGATCCCGGCCGTTTCCCCTCTAGCGCCGGACCTTCAGAAAAAGCCAGGAGAGTTTACGCTGATGTTTCGGTCCGGATCAGCCGCTCCGGAGGCACCGGTATTTGCACCAGAGGCGTCGGAACAGGATCCGTCGCGATCGGGAATGACAGGATGGGCCACACACGCGGAGATCATGGCGCAGGGGGCCAACGATCCGGCTAGTGTTCCGATGCCACCTTTGGCAAACGAAGCCCCGGCGGTTGTCGTCCCTCCCGTGAAAGACAGATCGGTTTCACCGCAGCCCCGACCGACAATGCCGTCTGCGTTGCCGAACGTGCCCGCGCCGCCGGTATTTCCCCTCCCGGTGCATCCGAAGCCGAACGCCGTGCCCATTGCTCCGGCCATGCCTTCCGCTACCGACGCGGCGACATCTGCATTTCGCCCAGCGGTCAGCGTACCCGTCGCTCCTGCGCCATCGACGCCTGCGGGTCCCAGCGCGTATACCCAAATCATCTCCGGGAAGCGAAGTCTTGCTCCGGAGCCAGCCG
The DNA here is from genome assembly GCA_030039195.1 of Candidatus Sulfotelmatobacter sp. GTDB lineage: Bacteria > Acidobacteriota > Terriglobia > Terriglobales > Acidobacteriaceae > Sulfotelmatobacter. Next base: position 5,184 of record JASHQK010000540.1, on the reverse strand, counting down.
AAGCCGAGGAACAGCCGGCGCTGAAGTTGCCTTCGTTTACCGCGCCGTCGAAACCCGCGATGCCCGCAATGCCTCCGCCGCCTCTACCCAAAGGCAAGCCAACTCCGAAAACCGCGCCGCCTGCCTTGAAAGCTCCAAAGGTAGAAGTTTCGAAGCTCGACGCCGCGAAACCGCCGGTTTCCTATTGGCCCCTCGTTCTTACGCTCACGGTGCTTTTCTTCATCGCGGTCCTGCTGGTGCTGTATTTTGTGCTCAAGCACTAAGGAATTTGCCTGGAAGCTATTTCATAATGAATCAGGAGAGTAAAACTGATTTCCGTCAGGGGATGAACTCCGCGTCTTTTGAGGTCCTTCACAGCACGGCTGAAGCCGTGCCCTTCCCAAACCGGTTATGAGATGGCTTCTAGAGAAACTCCCAAGGCGGACAGATCATGACAAGGCCGTGGTGGAAACTCCGGGAAAAGCAGCTGTGGAATTGCATGAGATTCTTCGCTCCCCTCAGGATGACAGACGAAGAAGCTGGAACTCGATCAGAGTTTCGCTAGCTCAATTCGATTGCGGAAGCAGAATCAAGAGCTCAAGCGTCGGATTGGGAAACTGCTCAAGGGGAATGTAGGCGGCGAAGTTGCGCGCGCGATTGACTGCTTCCCAGGCGGGGCCTGATTGGTTCAACGCGAAATACTGGTATTTCAGCTTGACCGGAATCGCGCTCGGCGGATTGCTCAGGTGCCGCAGTTGGATGCCCGGCAGGGCCTGCTTCACAAGATGTTCAATGTGCGTCGCGGAACAGACCTTCACGAGCTGTGGCACTTTTTGAATGATTGCTTCTTCGCTGGTCTCCGCGCTCACCGCCAGATACATGCGCGTATTCACAAGATACTTGTCGTGGTCGATGGCCGTAGCGTAGATCGAGTTTTGTACCAACTTCAGCGGAAGTGAGACCAGGTTCGTCGGGACCACAGTCTCCAGTAGAGTACGCAGCTTCTCATCGAGTTCCGAAAAAATCGGCCCGAGCGATTCATGCACATAAAGCGGCAAATCGCGTGGGCGTAGTTTCTGCGAGAAAGTTGTGAGGGAACCGGCAAGGCCAACCATCGCTGCATACAACTCTTCCGGATGTCCTTTTTTGCTCTCGAAGAGATGAGAGAAGACCGGGTAATTCGAGTTCACTGTATAAAGCAACCAGAAGTTGGCGATGTCTGATGCGGTGAAATCAGCCAGGCTTTGATTCTTCTGCCGGCGTCCGGCGGAGAGTTGGGTACTGCGGGCGGCGAGCAATTCAAGCAATCCGCGCAGCAGCCCGACCAGGTATTCGCTGGCGCCGATCTCAATCAACGGGGGAATGAATCTGGGATTGAGTTGGTAGGTGCCGGCCGGCGTACGCTCCACGTTGGCGACGCGCAAAACCGAGGAACCCTCGCGATTCTCTGAATCGGCGAGCAGGCGCATATTCTTGCGCGCGACTTGAATCAGCTTTTCACCGATTCCGGTATTTTCATCGCGAAATTCGGAAACCTCGGCCAAATACCGGGTTCCACCGTCTTTACCCGAGGAAACATTCAATCCGCGCTGGCGATAGTCTGGGATCGCCAAATAAATGTCCAGACTTTTAGTGGCGGGTTCAAAGAATTCCTCCAACGATTTCGATGGCGGCGCAGGATCGGCGTCAGGAACGTCAAACAAAAGACCGTCGGGGAAAATACCGGCCGCACGCGTCAGGGCGAATTGACCTTCGGCCAGCAGTTCGGCGTTAATAGCCAGTTCGCGGAAACCCCATGGACAGAACTTCAGCGCCTGCAGACGAAAATTCAGCGTGTCTTCGAGAAAGCGGTCCTGGACCTGCAGGTGCTGCGGAGTCAGGAAAGTACCCTTTGTCCAAAGAACTGGTTTCAGTTGCTTCATAGAAAGCAGTTTGCCGATGCCCGCCCCTTCGACGGCACAGGCCATTCTTACACGGCTGCCAACAATAGCAATTCCTGAGGCAGGAAGCAAAGGGTGGATAGCTTTTCCAGGCGGCAGCTACAAAGTATGTTCTGAAGTCTGATGACGAGGGCTATTGCTCGCCTTTTGGGCCGGGATTCCACAGGCCCTCGATGAATCGGAGCCACTCTTGTGTGTGGGCACGCCACAACTTCGAAGCATTGCGGGTAAAGATCGCCAGGCCGAAATCCCCGCGCGCCCGGCGGAGAACCAGTTTGATCTCTTCGGTGATTTCCGTGGAAAGGGAGGGGCTCTCCAGCAGACCCTCCAGCAGTTCGAACATGTCGGGCGCGGCGGCGATCAGGCTTGCATTTGCATTCGCCTCGGTTTCGGACTCCACCGAGGCAATCGGCTGTCCGCAGCGGTCAACCACGTGCGAAAACTTCTGCGGATCGATCCGCCACATCCCAGAGGTCACTTTCCCTTTAATCATACTGCGGGGTCTTCGCCAACCTTTCCCTTCTTTCTCTATTGTCTGAGATGCTGCTAGTCCCTTCAAGGTTACTAAGGTTCGCGGGCATTAACAGCAATGATTCCCCCGAAACGCAGGCAGCGAGGAAAACGCGACTAGACGAGGACGCGCCGTCTATAGAGGCGGCACTTTGAGAATTGCAATGAAGGAACTGCGGGACCAGCGACTTCCGTCTGTGCCTCGACGGACTGGCGTTCTCCGTTCGACCAACTTGATTAGCGTGGCACAGACGAAGGACGGACCGATTTGCAGAACGCCCTCGTCGATGAACAAAGGAACGAATTTGTCGGACAAAGGTCGAACTACTGTACGTCGGAGACTTTTCCGTTTAAGAATGTCACCTTCATATCTTTATAGATGTAGAGCTGCTTGGCGCCGAGATTCACGATTTTGTCCGGCTTGCCCAAGGCAGCCTCGACTTGTTCCGGAGTCTGTCCTTTTTCGATCGTCTCGGGTTGAGCTTGTTGCTGCTGTTGTTGACCCTGATCTGCGTTCTGCTGATCCTGGCCTCCGCCTTGCTGGCCTCCGGCCTGCTGATCTCCGCCTTGCTGACCCTGTTGCTGCCCGTTCTGATCGCCTTGTTGCGAGTCATCGCTGACCGCCAGCAATTGGCCGATGGTGTCCTCTACGTCACCGGCGCTGGCTTTCGCCAGTGATCCCTTGGGAAATTCGAATGCGACTTGGGCCTTGTTATAAGTCGGCGGATCCGTGTTATTGCACTTGTCGCAGGCAACGATGCTGAGTTCCACCAAGTCTTTTTCCAGGTTCACCTCAATCTTCGTCGGGTAGACTTTGTCGCCCTTTTGGAACAAATGCGTCGTCTGGCCCTCAGAAGCAGTCTGCGAGAAGTGTCCGAAGATGCGCTTGCGGGCTTCTGTCATCGCCGCATTCGGACTGTGCACGGTTCCGTTTTCATACTTAGTGGTCAGAGTGGTCTTATCGGAATAAGGAACTCCCAGAATCCCACCTTTCTGGATTGCCAGTAGAGTGCCCGGCTCGACCACGGAATACCCACTCGTGTCCGAACCCATTTTCACCAGCTTGTACTGCGCGGCCAGTTGGTCCTGCAGAGACACTGCTTGTGCCCTGGCGCTCGGTGCCCCCCAAGAAACGGCACACACAAGAGCAACGGATAGAATTGTCCTCTTCAGATCTGCTTGCATGGCTTTACGTCTCCTCTCAACACAACGGTTCCTTCGCCAATTTCTGAAAATGTCACTCGCCGAAGCGCGGCGAGTTTTCCGGCGAGTGACCCTGAGTTCGCAACTTCGTAAGATCGGCAGCGCCTGACCCGGTTACTGTGCGCCACCTCCCGAGGAGCTGGCCTCCTGCTTGACTTCTGCTTCGGTCTGATCTGCCTGCTTCTGCTGATCATCCAGCGCCTGGCCAGCCGACTTGTCGGCAGGAGGCGGTGGCACGTCCGATGCCGTCGTACTGGTGTCGGGCGATTTCGGCAATCCTCCCGTGCCTTGCTTGGAAGCCAATGTCTTCAGCCCATCATCCAGTTGCTGCTGGAACTGGTTGTGCATTTCCTGCAGGTCATCGACCGAAACCGCAACGGTCTTGCCTGCGCCACAATCGCCGCTCTTGCTGCTGGCGACGCTGACGTTCACCTTCTGATCCTGATCGGGAGTGTCGGTAAGACGAGTCAGCACGTCTCCTTGCGTGAGAGCGCATTCCTGGCCATCCGCCGTGACATCGACTTCGGATGCGACCACGAATGTGCGGTGGGCCGGATCGAGCGCCGGAGGTACTTCGTCACCCGATGCAGCCGTTGGCTGTCCTCCACCCGACGAATTTCCACTCTGACCAGCCTGAGTCTGCGAGGCGGCAATCTGCGACTTCACTTCTTCGGCGATCGCTTCCTTCACCTCCGGCGAAAGCGTGACTTGGCCGCTGGGAGCGGCCGCGGGTTGCCCGTTGCTGGCCACCTGATCGCCACCGGATGCCGCATTGGCCGCCGCTCCGGCCGCTTCCGCATTGGCTTCCGCTTGAGCCGCATAGGCAGCCTGCAAGTTCGCAGCGATCAAATAGTCGGTCAACCAGAAGGCCGCTGAAGGATACACGGGATACGGCGCGAAATATGGTCCGTAGTATCCGTACCATGGCGCCCCTCCCCAACCCCAGCCCCAGTACACGGGCGCGGGCCATGGATTGTAAGCCCATCCATAAAACGCAGGGTGATACCAGTAGGGGTGGTAGTAACCGTAATAGGGATGACCATGCCAGTAATAGCCGCGATAGACTCCTACGCGATACGCGCCATGGTAGTAGTAGGTGCGGGAATAGTAAGAGCGTCCGCCGCGCGTGACATAGGCGCGTTGCACGTATCCGCCGTGGCGTCCTGTGGTCACAATCCGGGCGCCGTTGCGTGTGGTCACGACGGTGCGACCGCCGTGCATCCCATGTTGAATCTGCATGCCGTTACGGTTGATCGACCGGATCTGTCCATTGGGACGAATGCTGGCTGACCCTCCGCCCCTGAGGGAAACGCTCCGTCCTGGAGGAGTACGGCTGGCGTTGGCGTGCATCGCGGTGTTCGTGTGCCCGGCCATGGTGTTGCCATGTCCGGCCATCGTATTGCCGCGTCCCGCCGTAGTGTTGCCATGTCCCATCGTGCTGTTACCACGGCTTGCTGTTCCATGGGCGGCATTCGTGGTCGTGTGACCCATAGTTCCACGATTTGTCATCGTGTTGGAATGACCAGCAGTTGAGGTATGCCCCATCGAACTT
>JASHQK010000539.1 GCA_030039195.1 Candidatus Sulfotelmatobacter sp. | reverse complement strand
CGCCACCAACCACTTCCCGCGCTCTCGGATGGGACACTCCTTCCACTCCTTCGCAATCCGGAAAATATTTCGGCCCTCACTCTTTCGGCCATCTCGGTTACACCGGAACTTCTCTCTGGATCGACCCCGATCGTCAGCTCTCCATCACCCTGCTCACCAACCGCACCTGGCCCGATTGCTCGAATCAGGCTATCAAGCAGGTCCGGCCTAGGTTTCACGACGCAGTCATCGAGGCCCTGGAGGCCCACTGACAGCACGAAACGATATGCGAATGGGTTGCCCTCTTCTCGCCGCGCGGGTGCCCCACCTTACGCGCTTTTCGTAGTGTGGGGATTTTCGTGGGAAGCGCAGCGAGTCGAATGGGGCCGGCGGAGCGAAGCCGCACCACCGCATTTTGCCCCACGACGCGTCCGAATTTAGAATTGTCGATCGACACCAATTCGTAAAATCATTTGTCTGAATCCAGGGATACGCACGCGTGAACAACTGTCAATCCGCTGAACTCCGCTCTTTGCCCACAGAACAAATTCTGCCGGCGACCTACGATCTCGACCGCATGTCGGCGCTCGAAATTGCCCGTCTGATCAATGACGCGGATGCCACCGTCGCCGCCGCCGTCGGTCGCGCCTTGCCCCAGATCGCGCGCGCCATCGACGTCGTCGCCGATTGCCTTCGCCGCGGCGGACGCCTCATCTATGTCGGCGCCGGAACCAGCGGACGCCTCGGCGCGCTCGACGCCTCGGAAATTCCTCCCACCTTCAACATCGACCCCCGCCGCATTCAATTCATCATGGCCGGAGGCCCCAGAGCCCTGGGCAGTTCCACCGAGGCCAGCGAAGACGACACCGCACCCGCCATCGCCGAAATGAAAAAACGCAAGCCTGGCAAGAAGGATGTCGTGATCGGCATCGCTTCCAGCGGCCGCACTCCCTTTACGATCGCCGCGGTCGAATACGCCCGCCGCCGTGGTGCTCGGACCATCGCGCTCACCTGCAATCGCAATTCACCGCTGGAGCGCGCCGCCGATTTTGCCATCGTCACCGAAGTCGGCCCTGAGGTTCTCGCCGGTTCTTCGCGGATGAAGGCGGGTACCGCGCACAAAATGACCCTCAACATGATTTCAACCGGAGCGATGGCCCGCCTCGGCTACGTTTACGGCAATCTCATGGTGAATGTCTGGACGAAAAACGAAAAGCTCACCGATCGCGCCGTTCGCATCGTCGAGCAAGCTACAGGCAAAGATCACGAATCGGCCGCGCACGCCTTGAAAGCCAGCGGCAATCGCACGCCCGTCGCCGTCGTGATGCTGGCCGCAGGCGTGACGCGATCCCAAGCCGTCGCCGCACTCAAGAAGTCCAAAAGCCACGTCCGCAACGCCATCGCGAACGCTAAATCGTAAAGCGGCCATATGCTTTGGAGGTCATCCCGAAGCCGCGCGCTTCTACGAGCGCGGCGAGGGATCTCGCGGGTAGATACGATGGGATAGTGTTCCATCTCGATACAAAAACGCTACGAATCCCTGCGTGCGGGTGTCGAAAACCACACCGTAGTCGATTGGCGGTGTCTGGGAGCAGCCCCGCCCGGGCACGCGATCAAGGGCCCTTCGCGCTATCTCAGATGAGGTCGCGGCATGATCGCCATGATAGACAATGTTCGAATAAGCTGGAGGGCCGGACACTTCGAAGATCAGGAAGCGGTGCTCTGAAGACTCGGTAGCGATCTGCTCCCTTTCCACGCAGCCGACAATGTTTTCCACGACCAGCTCAGGCTTGAGGTCATCTAGCAATCTGTCCATTCTGCAGGGCTCCTTTATTGCGATTAGAGCACGGCTGTCAAGAACCGATGTGGGTCGGCCGGCAGTCAATCGTGTCCGGACGCGACTTGTTTCCCCACTCGTCCCTGTCCTGTCGTGCCCTTCCAGTCAACGGCGTAGGCTCACCCCTCCCGTTACAATGAATTCTTAGGGCTTCTTCATGGATAAATTCGTCATTCGCGGCGGCGAGCCGCTGCTCGGCACGGTCCACATCAGTGGCGCGAAAAATGCCGCCCTGCCCTGCATGGCCGCCGCTCTGCTCACCGATCAGCCGGTCATTCTCGAGAACATTCCCCAGGTGCGCGACATTCAGACCACGCGCAACCTGCTTACCGCCATGGGCGCCGAAGTCGAACTCGGCTACGGCCGCGCCCATCACCGCACCACGATTCATTGCGCGAATCTCACGACTCCCGAGGCTTCCTACGAACTCGTCAAGACCATGCGCGCCTCCACGCTCGTGCTCGGGCCGCTTGTCGCCCGTTGTGGACGCGCTCGCGTTTCCCTTCCCGGCGGATGCGCTATCGGCGCTCGTCCCATCGATCTTCACATCAAAGGACTCGAACAGCTCGGCGCGAAGATCGCGCAGGAACACGGCTACGTCGAAGCCAGCGCGACTCGCCTCAAAGGCGCGCACATCGTTTTCGACAAGATCACCGTCACCGGCACCGAAGACCTTCTGATGGCAGCAACTCTCGCCGAAGGCGAAACCGTGCTGGAGAATTGCGCCCGCGAGCCCGAAGTCGCCGACCTCGCCCACCTGCTCAACAAAATGGGAGCCAAAATTGAAGGCGCAGGCACTCCGACCATCCGCGTGAAAGGCGTCAGCAAGCTGAAAGGCACAAAGCACCGCATCATCCCCGATCGCATCGAAGCGGGAACTTTTCTGATCGCTGGTGCGATGACCGGCGGCGATCTCAACGTGGCTTCTTGCGAACCGGCGCATCTGGAAGCCGTCATCCACAAGCTCAACGCCGTCGGAGTCAAAACCAAGACCAACAGCGATTCCGTCCGCGTCATGGGCGACAATCCCTTCACCGCGTCCGACCTCAGCACCGAGGAATATCCCGGATTTCCCACCGACTGTCAGGCGCAGTTCATGGTGCTGGCCACGCAAGCGGAAGGCACTTCGACGATCACCGAAAATATCTTCGAGAACCGCTTCATGCACGCGCTCGAACTCGTCCGCATGGGCGCGAACATCAAGATTGAAGGCCATCGCGCCGTGGTTCGCGGCAAAACTCCGCTCAGCGCCGCCGCCGTTCTCGCCAGCGATCTTCGCGCTTCCGCCTCGCTCGTCCTCGCCGCTCTCGTCGCCGATGGCGAGACCATCATCGACCGCGTCTACCACATCGACCGCGGCTACGAACACATCGAAGAGAAGTTGAAAGATGTCGGCGCGCAAATCAAGCGCATCGGCGAAATGTTCCCCAAAAAAGCCGTCGCCGCAAGATGATCCTGCAGCCCCGGACGCCCTCGTCCGGGGGCCGCTTAGCGGTCGCCCGGTGGCCTACCCTTGCTGTTCTCGTTTGGAGCGACAGGGTGGGAACCGCGCAAAAACGCCAATGCGCCGAACCCGGAGGTTACGACAGCTCTCCGCCATCCTGAGGCGTGCTTGGGCTGCCTGTGCGCTGCGAAACAACAGAATGCTTCTGCGAGAGGTGGTTTTGAAAAATTCCTTCCAGTACTTTTTCGAGGCTCGGAAGAGTCTGGTCCTCCACGATCATCGGAGCGGTCATGAGCAGATCGCTGCACACGGGACACATCCCCGATAGGGACATCTCGACGTTTCTTAGGGACGATCTCTTGCTCACGGCTTAAGTTCCGAACCGCTCGAGTTGAACCGTGCTTTCTTCAGTTTCTTTGACCCCACCGGCGGCGCGCGTGTAGGGCGAGGTCCAGCCCCATCGCCGCAGATACCGGTACAGCGTGGTTTTTCCGACCTCGAGAAACTTTGCGGCCAACAGCACGTTGCCTTCGCATTTATCCATCGCGTCAAGCACAGCGCTGCGAACCGTTTCTTCCAGCGGCGGAATCACGCCCAGCGGCACCATGCACCGCGGCCGCTTCACCGCCGGAATCTCGACCGGCGGCCGATCCGGCTTGATCTCCGTCACCGGCTGCAGCCCTGGCAACCGTGCTCGACAGCGCCGGCACGCATTTCTCTTCGTGCGGAACTGCACCAGGCCGCAATTCCCGCACTGCGTTTGCTCTCTCATTGGAATCCTGTCGCCCGTTCTGTGAAGGCAAGCGCTTGCGGGATGCGAACCGACACCCGGGGGAGGCACTCTGCGCGTCGGTTCGCACCCGGAGACACGCGTCTATACTCCAGTTCCCGTGTCTCTTCCTGATTTCGCAATCCCCACACCCTTGTCTATCGCCCCTACTATCCAGCCGATACCCTTGCTACCTTTGAACAAATCGACGAAAATGCATAAGACGGCTCCTCTGCACAGTAAGAACAATACCGAACCGCCTCAGCCTGAGTAGGGTTCAGTCCCGAACGGACGGGAGCCGCCTTCCGCCATATCTTGGGGTGTCCCATTTCGCCTATACTGTGATTCTGATCACATGGCACCACAACGGTAGCCATTCGTCGCTCATGGGTAAACGGACAAGAAAGGACAGGCTTCGGGGCCGGCTTTCGAACAGCATGTGGGGGACGCAATGAAAATTCTGAACGGATGGAAAGAAATCGCCGAATGTTTGCACCGAACTCCAAGGAGAGCGCGCAGGTGGGAACGGCTCGGGCTTCCTGTGCAGCGCCTCACGGAGAGCCGTCGTAGCCCGGTCGTCGCTTTTCGCGAAGAAATTGAACTTTGGGTTCGAAGAAACAGGCTGGACCGACGCGGCTCCGTCCGAGCAAACACCGCGAGTTTCCGAGCGACGCGGCGTGAGTCGGTGGACTTGAATCCAGACGCGCGTGACTTGCGGGAACAACTCGACCGCCTGCGGAAACTAGCCCAGGAGAACCGACGTTTGAGGGCTGACTTAGGGCTTGCAAGAGAGAATCTCTGGAAGAGCATCACCCTCTGTTTTCCCCGCAGCCACCCGGATACGCCAGTCCAACACACGAGCGTTGGCCGGTTGCAGTGAGTTGTCGAAAATCGCATGGCCGCCCTGAGCCAGCGAAGCCCTTGTAAGAGGTTGGAATCCTTGCATGTGCCGCGCGGGTATTGCGATCCCTTGCAGGGCTGAGCCTGACTCCGGAAGCGCTATACCATGCGTGGGAAACGTATCGTAAAGCGATATCATTCGGAGAGAGGCAGCCAATGATTCCTGCATCAGCTCCGCTCCCTCCAACGAAGCAGGAGAAGGAATGAAGAAACTGGAGTGGATCATTGCGATTGCCTGGTGGTTATATTTCCTCACGGCGATCTTCCTGTACTTTCATTTCGGGTTCAAGTGGGCCAACACCGTCGACGTTCTCTTGAGCTTCGCAGCGCTCATCGTATTCTCGGTTTGGTGCGTCATTGAGAGGTTTCGGTCGGGGCCGGGGCGGTCCCGCTGGGGGATTGGCTGGAACGGAGGACTGTACCGCCGCAAATTGCAAGAGTCCTGTAGTCGCTACGCTCGCTGGTTCAGACGTTTTGCAGAGGATGAACCTGTAGAAACCTCAGAAAAACGTCGTTCACCTAGGTACCAAGACCATACACCTTAGGTTTGCAGTTGACGAAAGCACGGCGCTGGCGTTCACCCCCCTGACTGGAAGCTGTTACTCCCTCGTCAACTTCTCAATCAGTTTCCGATGCTTTGGAAATTGCCGTACCAACTCCTCCCGCTTCGCCAACTCGAAATCTTCAAACTCAAATCCCGGAGCGACCGTGCATCCCACCAGCGCGTATGTGGGGTGCCCCATGTCTCGCCGTTTTTGCGAGACATGGGAATCTCGTGCCACTTCCGACGCGAACCAGCATCCCGCCTTCACCACCGCCTGAAAAACTTCACCGCGCTCTGGATCGTTCCCCAGAAGAACCGACGAATACTCTCCCGCCGCATCAATCACGTGCACCACCAGCGCAGACCCCGCGTAGAAATGCCACATCTCATCCGAGCGCAGCCGATGAAACGCCGAAAAGTCCTCGCCCCCGAGCAAAAAATAAATTGCCGTTGAAGCCGCTCGCGGGCCACTAAATCCCGAAAGTCCCGATTGCCCCACCCTCCTCGCTGGGTGCCCCACCCTAGCCGCGGTTTTTGCGGCTAGGGTGGGAATCTTACTTTCTCCCACCCGCGACGGTTGCTCCACCCTCGTCTGCGTTTGCCCCACCCTCCCCGCGTTCTCTTCGGGAGGCTGGGATCTCGGCGGCTCCGGCACAATCCTCAACGCCGATTTGTACGTCTGCCGGAAGTATCCACCTTCCGGATGCCGCTCCAGTCGCAGCTTCTCGATCCAGTACTTCGCGTCATTGTGCTTGGTCGCTGTCCGCTTCATTGCGCTGATCGCTGGCTCGGCAAAGATAGTTGCCGGAACGCTGGCGCCGTTCTCACTCGTTCCGGAAATTTCTCTTCATAATGCTCCAGGCCTGGACAAATCATGCGATGCCACGTGTTGAAGCCGAACTCCCGCATCTCCCTCAGCGCTTCCTCCGGCGACCACCCTTGCTCGGCCATGCGAAACGCGGCGACCGCCATGCCCGTCCGATCGTCGCCCAGGCGGCAGTGCACGAACACTTTCTTGCCGCGATTCTCTTCCATCACCTTCACGAATCGCGCCCACGGCTCATCGCTCGGAAACGGACAATGTGAGGGAATCGAAATGTACTGCAGGCCGAGCTTCGTCGCATTCCGATTCTCCGTCTCGTTCGCGCTCCCCCGCAGATCCACTACGATCTCGACTCCCATCTTCTTCAGCGCTTCCAACCCGTCGGCGTTCGGCTCTCCGCCGCGATAAAGATTCGTGTCCACGCGGCCAAAATTTCGAATGCCTTCTACACTTTCTTTGGCTCCGCCAGTGTGCGGCGAGCCCGTAATTCCACTCTGACTCGCTCCGGCCGAGAGCAGCGCAATGAAAAATATGCTGAGCGATGGCATGGAACCGATAAAAGATCGCCGCAGGGGACGCGGCTTGGAACGCTTCACTGGGTGAGCCGGATCGCCAGTTGCCGCTCTGGCTGCGTCATTTCGCCCCACAGCTCCTGCAGGTCCGCGGCCACCGACTGATTGCTGGGATCCTTGCGCAGCGCCAGCGCAAACCAGCGATACGCCGTGGGCAGATCGCGCGGCGTGCACAATCCGGCGGAGTAGAGCGCCCCCATTTCAATCATGGCCTTGGGATTCGCCGCATTGGCCGCGGGCTTCAGCAGCCGCAATCCCCGGTCGCAGTTCTGCGGCACGCCCTTGCCATACAGATATTTCTGCGCCTCCGCAACCGTGTCAACCGGAGCGGCAGGTTTGATCGCCGCCGGCGGCTTGCCCGTCGTTTCCGAGGAAGCGCTCGCGTTATCGCTTGCCGGAGCACTTCCCCCCGAGTTGGAATTGCTGGAAGTCGTCGCAGGTGTAGTAGACGCTGTATCGGGCGAGGCACTCCCGCTCGCGTCATTTCCCTCCGGTTGTCCCGCAGAAGTGCTCTGACTCGGCGCGGTAGTGGACGTAACCGGAGTGACCGCAGGACTGGAGCTCGTAGAGTTTGGCGCCGCCGCATTCGCTCCGCCCCCGTCATTAGCAGCAGCGGATCCCGCCGCAGCGGGAGCCGGCTGCGTCGCCGTGCCGGTCGCGGGCGGGTTCGCCGCATTCGTCGCCGGGTTCGCAGTCGGAGTGGTCGAACCTGCCGGCGCAGACGGGGTCGGAGTCGCCGCGGTCGTGTCTGGCGGATTCGTCGCGGGCGCAGCTGCCGTCGAATCCGGACTCGTTGGCGCTTGCGTATTCGCCGGAGCCTGCGCCGAAGGTCTCGGCGGATTCAGAAAAGGCAATCCCTGATTCTTCCAGCGCACATATCCGAAACTCACCGCCAGCGCCAGAGCAATCAGGATCAGAACCACTTTCCATGCCCCGCCGCCCTTGGCTTCGTGGTCGTCATCTTCGAGCAGGTAGTCGAGATTGCGCGAACTCGGCGCGGCATCAGGATTGATGCTCAGGCGCGCTCGCTTCGGAGTCGCGGGCTGATTCAACCCCAGAAATGACGGCCCGCTGATGACCGGCTCATCCTCCGCTAGCGGCTGCGCTGCCCGGACTGCAGGCTGCGGTGGTTCGGAACGCGCCGCGGCTACGGCCGATGTTGACGCGGGTTGCGCAGCTGCCGGATGCGCCGCAATTCCCGTCGGCGCGACCGGAGCTGGCTGCGGTGCCGCAGGCCGCGGAGCCGCAGCCGTTGCCGTCGCTGCCGGCGTCTTTGGCATCGGCGTCGGTTTGAGCGGAGCAGGAATCGCATTTCCCGGCGCGGCCATCGCCGCTCCCGGCCCTTGCAGCAGCGAAGCTCCGCACATACCGCAAAAGCGGTGCGTCTCCGGATTCTCATTGCCGCAATGCGGACAGCGCACAGCCCCTCCTCAACCTCCTGTCCCCAATAGATTACGATATCTGACCGGTTGCATGCAGCGGGAATCTACAGTAGGTAGACGCGGATGCGAAAGTACACGAAGCCCATTAGTCCGCTGGCCTCCCTCGCCTGCCTTCGTGCCCTCTGTGGCTTATCAGGATACAGCCGGCACGCCTCCACTTTCGCGATGGGCCAATTCGCTATGATATATTTCGCTTTTCGCAGATCCGTTCCATGGGCAAGCTTCCCGGCGTCGGCACTGCCGGATCGTCCGCAGCCCTCGTATCGAAATGTCTCCTCTCAGGGCATATCTGATGAATCCTTCACTCCAGAGCGAAGCTGAAATTACCGTCGTCCGTCCCCCAGTTTCTTTCTGGAAGCGGGAACCGGGCCTGCGGGAAACCATCCTGATCTGGGCCATTTGCGCCGTCGTTTTCATCGCTGTGGCGTCGGCATTTCGTCCCTACCGCTCGCTGGTCATGGACTTCGGCGACACTGGGGCCTACGTTCAAATCGCTGAGGCCATCGGCTCTTGGAGTTTCTCCGGCATCCATGTCAAGCAGTTCTGGGGCGTCTCGTATGCCGTTGCCGTCGTCTACCGGCTGACCGGCGTCTCCGCCGCCACCGCGATCCTGATCGTGTGCTCTGCCTCTTCCTTGCTGGCCCTCGTTCTCGCTCACCGCTTCTGGGGCGGATGGGTCGCTCTGTTTGCCTTGACGCTGAATTTCGACTGGTGGCAGCGATCACTTCTGGGCGGATCCGAACCCTTGTTTGTGGCGCTGCTGTTCGCTTCGTTTCTCATGGTCCGCAAGGAGCGCTGGCTCTGGGCCGCGCTGCTGACCAGCCTCGCCACCGTGACGCGGCCGCTGGGAATTTTCCTTCTCGTCGGCATCGGGGTCGTTTTGCTGTTTCGCCGCCAATGGCTGCGCTTCGCCCTTTCCACTTTGATTGGCGTGGTCGTCGGCACGCTCTACATCCTTCCCCTCAAGTTGTATCTGCACGATCCCTTGGCGACCGTTCATAGCTACGAACGAGTGCACCCGGCGGCGACCAGTTCGCTGTTCGGAATTCCCTTCTACTCCATCATTGTGAGCACATTGCGCAATCGTGGGCCCTGGACGAACGTTGCGCTGACCTTTGGCTGGATCTTTCTGGTGCTGGCAGGAAGCATCGCCATGGTAGCCACCCGCCAGTTCCGCGATTATGCCCGCTCGCATCCCTCCGAAGCCATCTTCGCCGGCCTCTATCTCGTTTCCATCTATTGTTACAACGGCGAAGGATATTATTGGTCGCGAGCCGAGTTCCCCCGCTTCGCCATCCCCATTCTTCCTTTTGTCTTTCTGGCTCTCCTGCCCTGTCTTCCCCGCTGGCTGGTGAACGACCGCCGTGTCATTTGGATTCTCGCGCTGGTCAGCTCCGCGCTGGCGGCCTGCTCGGCCCTCGGAATCCAGAACGTGCTCGCCCGCTTGCGCGGCTGAGGGACTATTCCGTGACGCAGCTCGACCAGGATACCCCTCTCCAATAGCGTCTTCTGCGGTCGGGGTGAGTGTTTGACTTCTGTACGAATGCTCAGTCGCTCGCTAGCCGTGGAAGAGCGGTCCTTTAGAGCCTGCCCTGACCGCGCAACGGAGTCGACGGGCCTCGTACGATTCGTATCAGGGCGCGCATTCATGCGCGCCACAAACCCGGCAATATCGAAGCGCCTTTAGGCGCTGGGCGCTCGCCCCACCCCTCGTCGCGTCGTTTGCGACATGGTGGGAAATCTGACTTTCCGGAAATCTGCGACTGCGATTCGTATCAGGGCGCGCATCCATGCGTGCCACAAACCCGGCAAGCGCAGCCGGATTCCATTCCCCTTAAAACTTGATACCATCATCCGCTGCCAACTCCGGAGGTCCCCATGATTACCCGCCGCCATTTCCTCATCACGACTGGACTGACTGCGCTCGCTTCCACGCGCGTCTTCGGCGCCAATGACACGATTCGCCTGGGCGTCATCGGCGCCGGCCATCGCATGCGCGGCCTTCTCGATGCCGCCGACAAAGCCGGCGCCTATCAGATCGTCGCCGCCTGCGACGTCTACGGGCCTTATCTCGATGCCATCAAACAGCGCTCGAACGGTCTCGCCACGACGCATCTCGATTATCACGAGGTGCTTGACAAAGATATCGACGCCGTAATCATCGCCTCGCCCGATCATTGGCACGTCCCCATGGCGGTCGACGCAATCAAAGCCGGCAAGGACGTTTATCTGGAAAAGCCCGTCACCCACACGATCGAGGAAGGCGCAACACTCACGCGCGCGGTTCGTTCGAGCAAGCAAATTCTTCAGTGCGGCATGCAGCAGCGCAGTTGGACTCATTTTCGCGACGCCGTCGATCTCATCCAGGGCGGCAGCCTCGGACGCGTCGTGCAGGTCCGCACCTATTGGTGGCAGAACTACGGCCGCAACTGGCCCACCAAGCCGGTCGACCCGCAGGCGCTCGATTGGAAGCGCTGGCTGGGCTCGGCTCCCGATCAGCCCTTCAGCGACGAAAAATTCAACCGCTGGCGCTGGTACTGGAATTTCGGCGGCGGCGCCATGACCGATCTATTCACCCACTGGATCGACGTCGCGCACTGGGCCATGAAGGCCGATCAGCCGCAAAAGGCCCACATGCTGGGCGACAAATATTTGTTCGAAGAGTGGGATTGTCCCGACACGGTTCAAGCCGCGTTCCGCTATCCCGGCTTCGATGTGGTCTACGAAGGCATGATGCATTCCTCGATCGATGATGGCGGCCTCGAATTTCGTGGGACCGAGGCAACGCTAAAAATCAATCGCGACGCATTCAGCGTTTATCGTGAAGGCGTTTCGCGGGAAGAAAATCCTGTGCTCACGGAACGCACCACCGTCGACGGTACCATCTCGCACATGGAGAATTTTTTCGATTGCATCAAATCTCGCAAAGAACCAAATGCTCCAGTAGAAACCGGCGTTGCCGCCGCCCGCGCCGGCCAAATGGGAAATCTGGCATATCAACGCGGAGGCCAAATCAGCTGGCCGATGAAGACTTAACTGCGTCATCCCGATGCCCCGCGTTTTCACCGGCGGGGCGAGGGATCTCGCGCGCAGCGAATCCGTCGGGATTCCTCGCCACTCACGCGTTCCCCAACGTAGTCCAAAACAGGGCTGTCATCCTGAGCCGCATCTTTTGCGGCGAAGGACCTATGCAACTGGCTGGCGGCGTCCGACCCGCAGGCAGTTTGCATACAACGAGCTTCAGAAAAGGGTCTCGGCAAGAACACGGCGTCCCAGGCTGCTGAAAAAGGAACCAGGCTGGCAGCAATCGGGAAGGGCACGAGTTCACTCGTGCCGCAAAGTCTCTTAATTTCGTCATTTCCGAGCCGTCCGCAGCCGCGCTGCGCGGCGAGGACAGCGAGGAATCCGCTCCTTCCGTAGCGTGTTTCGGTGCCGCCAAGAGCCCCAGGAACTAGGCCTTAGAGAGTACGTGAGAACTCACTTCCGGGAAAGAAGAGTGGAATGGAGCACCGGTAATTGCAGCCCTAAAGGGGCGGAATATCTTAGCCCGGGGCGTAAGCCCCGGGAAAAGGTGGAGAATCGGAACGAGTCCCGGAGGGACGACACGCCCGCTCCAAACCATGCTCTGAACCGCTTCGTCAGTTGAAGGCGTTGTCACCCGGAGCCGCGTCTTTTGCGGCGAAGGACCGCTGTAACTCGCTTCCTGGCGCCCGTGCTTTCTCCATCTTGCGGGCAAGAGCGTCCGGCTCTGGATGACATCCTGGAGCGACTACAGAACTAAAGAGGGCACAAGGTCAACAGGATGTTTTCTGTGATTCCCTGTGCCCCCTATGGTTGAGTCTCTAACCGCGTGAATCCGCGGCAAAGAATCGGCTAATGCCTTCCACCGCCGTGGCCGTGTCCACCACCGTGTCCGCCACGGCCACCCCCGTGGCCGCCGCGGCCATCGCGTCCCCGACGCCGTCCGCCGCCACCGCCGCCACGACCACCGCGTCCGCCACGGTCTCCACCACGATCCCCGCCCTGCGGACGTCCTCCGCCCTGGAACGATGGGTCGCGATTGAAATTGGGTTCATTCTCGGCTTCGTCGGGGAAGTCTCCGCCGCCTTCGATCACCACGGTTCCCGTCGGTACAGCCTGACCTTCGGGAGCCGGAACCGGAGCAGCTACCCCGCCTTCCGCGCCGCCTCCGCCAGCCTGAGATTGCATCTTGGCGCGCTGCTCCTTCAGAATCGCCTTGCGCGATAGCCGGATGCGATTGCCCTCTACCGCCAGCACTTTCACCAGCACCTGATCGCCCTCTTTCAGTTCGTCGCGAACATCGTTAATGCGATGCTCCGCGACTTCGCTGATGTGCAGCAACCCATCCGTTCCCGGCAGAATCTCGACGAACGCGCCGAAATCCGCCAGCCGCGTGACTTTTCCGAGATAAGTCTTTCCGACTTCCGCCGTCGCCGTAATATCGCCGATCATCTGCAGCGCCTTCTGTGCCGCTGCCTGATCGCTCGAAGCCACTTTCACCGCGCCCGAATCTTCCACGTCGATCTTCACTCCCGTCGCTTCGACGATCGAGCGAATCATCTTTCCGCCCGGCCCGATCAGATCGCGAATCTTGTCGACCGGAATCTGCACCGTGTAAAAGCGGGGCGCGTATTCGGAAATCTTCGTGCGCGCCTCGGAAATCACTTCATCCATCTTGCCCAGGATGAACATGCGCCCCCGCTGTGCTTGCGCCAGCGCCTCGCGCATGATCTGCGCCGTGATGCCCGCCACTTTGATATCCATCTGCAGCGCTGTGATCCCATCCTTCGTTCCGGCTACTTTGAAGTCCATGTCGCCGTAGTGGTCTTCCGCGCCGGCGATGTCGGTCAGAATTGCGTACTGCTCGCCCTCCTTCACCAGTCCCATCGCCACTCCGGCGACCGGAGCCTTCAGCGGGACGCCGGCATCCATCAGCGAGAGCGAAGCGCCGCAAACCGTCGCCATCGACGACGATCCATTCGACTCGAGGATGTCCGAGACCACGCGCATCGCGTATGGCCACTTTTCTTCCGAAGGAAGAACCGCGCTGATGGAACGCTCTGCCAGCGCGCCATGGCCGATCTCTCGTCGTCCCGCCCCGCGCAAAAACGCCACTTCTCCAACACTAAACGGCGGAAAGTTATAGTGAAGCATGAAGCGTTTTTTGGCTTCGCCTTCGAAGCCTTCGAGACGCTGCATGTCGTCCGAGGTGCCGAGAGTGGTCGTGACTAATGCCTGGGTTTCGCCGCGGGTAAAGATTGCGCTGCCGTGTGTACGCGGCAGAACTCCGGCTTCGATCCAGATTTCGCGGATCTCATCGAACGCCCGCCCGTCCGGACGCCGCTTCTTGTCGATCACCTGCTCGCGGAAAATCCGCTCGCGCAGCGTCTCGTAATAGTGGCCGAGCTTGTGCTTCGCGTCTTCATCGTCCTCGGGCAGCTCCGCTTCGAGCTTTTTCTTGATCTCGTGCACGAGCGTGTAGCTTTCCTGCTTGGGATGTTTCTTCGTATCGAGAGCGTCAATTAGTTCCGCGCCGATCTTCGACTTCAACTGGTCGTAATACGCCTGATCGAACTCGACGGGCTCGACCGCACGCTTCGGCTTGCCGACTTTCGCGCGCAGATCGTTGATCGCCGCACAAATTTTCTTGATCTCGGTGTGCCCAAATTCGATCGCGTCGACGACCGTTTCTTCCTTCACTTCTTTCGCGCCCGACTCGATCATCACGATGCCGTCGGCGGTTCCAACGACCATGATGTTGACGAGACTGTCGCGCATCTCGCTATACGTGGGATTCACGATGAACTGCCCGTTCACCAGTCCGACGCGCACGGCGCCAATCGGACCGAGAAAGGGAATGTCGGAAATCGTCAATGCGGCCGAGGCCGCGTTGATGCCGCAGACGTCTGGATCGTTATCCGTGTCGGCCGACAGGACGAACGCAATGACCTGCGTCTCGCACCGGAATCCCTCGGAAAACAGCGGCCGCACCGGGCGGTCGATCTGCCGCGAAGTCAGAATTTCGCGCTCGCTCGGACGCCCTTCACGCTTGATGAATCCGCCGGGGATGCGTCCGCCGGCATAGGTGTACTCGCGGTAATCGACCGTGAGCGGAAAGAAGTCGATGCCCTCGCGCGGCTCGGAATTCGACACGGCGGTGGCGAGCACGACGTTGTCGTGGAGGCGAACGATGGCGGCTCCATGCGCCTGCTTGGCAAGTTTTCCGGTTTCAAATGTGATTTGTTTTCCGCCGGCGAGGTCTACGGTCATGCTGGTCGGTTCTGGTTTCATATTTTTCCTTCGGAGCGATGAGCTGTGAGCTTTGAGCAATGAGCAGATCCCCACTCAAGCCAAAACCGGGCTTGAATGGGGCACCCGGCCAGAAGTGGGGATTTTGACTGTGTCGAACAAAGACACACGTCCCCGACAATGTTCTCGGTGAATTTCGTTGCGCTCGAAAAACGCACGGATGGAAAGTTCCTCA
>JASHQK010000538.1 GCA_030039195.1 Candidatus Sulfotelmatobacter sp. | reverse complement strand
TTCTGTGATCGATACGGAAGAGAAGATTCGTAAGTTGCTCCCTGCGCTCGACGAGATGGTGGGCGAAGGACTCATCGCGATGTCCGATGTGGAAGTGATCCGTTACGTGCATCAAGATGGCTTGAGGTCTCAGCTGTAAAGACGCGAGGGCAGCGAGAAGCAAGCCGGGATGGTTACAGTCACAAAGAGCCAAAATGTGCTGAATGCAAGCGGACATCTCTCCTGCGACTCGAGAGAAGGCCTGTACGCTTCCGCATAAAACAGCTGGTCATGAGGATTGCTTGGGCTACAATAAGCCGCCCGTGTTTTCTTCAGCGGACGAAGTTCAACTCTCCCGGTGAGGCACCCTTCTTTCATGACCAAAAGACGGATAAGTTTCTGGTGGATTGCCTGTTGCACCATTGCTGTAACCTCGGTTTTGGCCGCGCAGACGGACGAAGCAAGACCTTCAGCCGCGAATTCGGCGGCTTCCTTGCTGGGTTATGGCTCGCAAACTTCGCAATCCGAAAGAGATTGGGAGAAGAAGTTTCGCGATGGAATTGTGCCCGCTAACATTCGCGAGAACATGCAGCGCTTGAGCGCCCGTCCGCATCATGTGGGTTCTCCTTACGACAAAGACAATGCGGAATGGATACTGGGGAAATTCAAGGAATGGGGATTCGACGCGCATATTGAAACTTTCGACGTGCTGTTTCCCACTCCCAAGCAGCGTGTAGTGGAGTTGCTGGAACCCACGAAGTTCACCGCCAAGCTGCAAGAACCTCCGCTCTCGGTCGATCCCACTTCCAACCAGACGGCGGAACAGCTTCCCACTTACAACGCATACTCCATTGATGGAGACGTTACTGGGCCTCTCGTGTATGTGAATTTCGGCAACCGCGAGGACTACGAGCAGCTGGATCGTATGGGAGTTTCGGTGAAAGGAGCCATCGTCATTGCGCGCTATGGAGGCGGGTGGCGTGGCGTGAAGCCGAAGGTTGCGGCCGAGCATGGAGCGATCGGATGCATCATTTATTCCGATCCAAGAAACGACGGTTATTACGAGGGCGACGATTATCCGGGCGGGGGGTGGAGGCCGCGTTTCGGCGTCCAGCGCGGCAGCGTGATGGACACGGATTATCCTGGCGATCCGTTGACACCGGGTGTGGGTGCCACCCCTGACGCGAAGCGGCTTGCGATCAAAGACGCCAAGACGATCACAAAAATTCCTGTGCTGCCGATTTCCTATGGGGACGCGCAACCGCTACTCGCGGCCCTCAAGGGCGAAGTCGCGCCCGACGCCTGGCGCGGCGGCCTGCCCATTACCTACCACGTGGGTCCGGGCCCGGCCAAGGTTCATCTGAAAGTCGAGTCCAACTGGGATCTGAAGCCGCTTTACGACGTGATTGCTATGTTGCATGGAACCGACGACCAGCACTGGGTGTTGCGCGGCAATCATCACGATGCCTGGGTGAATGGCGCCGAAGATCCAATTTCTGGCCAGGCGGCGCTGCTGGAAGAGGCTCGCATGTTTGGTGAGTTGCACCGCGAAGGATGGACTCCGAAACGCACGATCGTGTATTGCGCCTGGGATGGAGAAGAGCCCGGACTGCTGGGATCGGTCGAATGGGTGGAAACACACGTCGACGAATTGAAGCAGCGCGCTGTTGCCTACATCAACTCCGACAGCAACAGCCGCGGATTTCTGTTTACCGGTGGCACACAGGATCTCGAGAGTTTTGTCAGCGGCGTGGCGCGGGACGTTCAGGATCCGGAAACAAAGATGTCGGTGTTCGAGCGCTCTCACCTGCACAGCATCGCGAACGCCAGGAATGCGGAGGAACGCAAGGACGTCCGGAAACGCCACGACCTCGATGTGCGCGCGCTGGGAGATGGATCGGATTACACCGCATTTCAGGATTTTGCCGGGATTTCGACGCTCAATCTGGGATTCGGCGGTGAGGAGGATGGAACTCAATATCACTCCGTCTACGACGATTTCTACTGGTACACGCATTTTGTGGACACGGATTTCATTTACGGGCGCGCGCTGGCGCAGACGATTGGAAGTGCGGTGATGCGTCTGGCGGATGCGGACCTGATTCCGCTCGACTACGCACCGCAAGCAGAAACCATCGAGAAGTACGAAGGAGAATTGGAAAAGCTGCTGAAAGATAAGCAGGAGGAGTTCACCGAGCGCAATCTGGAATTGCAGGAGGGCGTATTTCGCGCGATCAACGACCCACGGCGGCCGGCGGTTCCGCCACCGGTAGAGGCGGTTCCTCCGTACATGAATTTTGCGCCAATGAAGAATGCACTCGAAGCGCTGAAGAAAAGTTCTGATCGGTATTCGAAGGACTTGTCGAAGTGGCAAGCAGAAGGCGGTCCGAGCGAATCACAGAAAATGGAATCGCTGAACGAAGATTTGCTTAAGGTCTCACGTCTGTTCCTGAATGAAAAGGGACTGCCGGAGCGTCCGTGGTTCAAGAACCAGATCTACGCTCCGGGTGCCTATACCGGCTACGGCGCCAAACCGATCGCGGCGGTTCGCGAGTACATGGATGAGAAAAAATGGAAGGAAGCCGAGGGACAAGTGCCGCAGGTTGCACAGGTGATCGAAAACGTCGCAGCCAGCATCGACAAGTGCGCAGATGATCTGGAGGCCCTGGCCGCACCGCAACAGTAGAGAGATTCTCGGCGGAGAAACCTAAATGGAGATCTCTCGCCGTTCGTTTGTGGTCGCACTCCGATGCGCGTGAGGAAGAATTATGACCAGCCTCGCACAAGATCTTCGCTATGCGTTTCGGCAGCTCGGGAAGAAACCAGGATTCGCGGCCGTCGCTGTGGTCACTTTGGCGCTCGGCATCGGCGCAACCACGGCAATCTTCAGCGTCGTGTACGGCGTGCTGTTGCGGCCGCTCCCCTACAACGATCCGGGCCGGATTGCGTCGATCTTTGAAGTGAATAGCAACGGCACATGGTCGCGCCTGGCCGATCCGAACTTCGACGACTTCCGGGACCAGAATCACAGCTTCGAGTCGATTGCCAAGTACGGCGCCTACATCGAATCGGTTTCCGGAGGTTCGCAGCCGACCCGTTCGATGGTCGCCAGCGTCACGCCTGAGTTTTTCAAAGTGTTTCGCGTCCAGCCGACCATAGGCCGTGATTTCACGCCCTCTGAAGCGAAGCAGGGCGCAGCTCCGGTGGTTGTCGTCAGCTACGGATATTGGAAGCAGTACCTCGGATCGTCTCCCGACTTTTCGTCGTCACATTTGAAAATCGAGAATGAATTGTTCTCGATTATCGGCGTAGCTCCTGAGGGATTTCAATTCCCTCAGGATGTCGCCCTGTGGGTAGCGGCCGATCGCGAAGGCGAGAATCCCAGCCGGAGTTCGCACAACTATGACGGAGTCGCGCGGTTGCGCGATGGCGTCACGGTCCGGCAGGCGAACGCCGAAATCAGCGCAATCGCTCGCCGTATCTATGAGTCTGCCCCCGATAAGAACGACTATTTACTCCGCGACGCGACCGTGCTTCCGCTGCAGGATTCCTTGACGCACGCGGTTCGGCCGGCGTTGCTGATTCTGCTCGGAGCGGTCGGATTTCTTCTTCTGGTGGCATGCGCCAACGTAGCGAACCTGTTGCTGGCGCAAGCCTCGGTGCGCGAGCGGGAACTTGCGATTCGCAGCGCCTTGGGTGCAGCGCGCTGGCGGCTGTTTGGCCAATTTCTTACAGAAGCGGCTTTGCTGGCTTTGTTAAGTGGTGGTTTGGGAATATTGGCGGCATTCCTCGGCTTATCTGGATTGCTGGCGCTCGCTCCGGAGGGCCTCCCGCGGTTAGACAGCGTTTCGATCAATATTCCCGTACTGGCGTTCGCCTGTCTGCTATCGTTTGCCGTTGCTCTCGGTTTGGGAGCATTCACTGCATGGCGCGGCACTGTTGGCAACTTGCGTGAGGGTCTTGAAGAAGGCGGGCGCGCTCAGGCCGGTTCGTATAGCGCCCAACGCATCGGACGCGGAATTGTGGCCGCACAGATCGCGGTCACGTTGACGCTGGTGGTTGGAGCCGGGTTGCTGGGCCGCAGCTTGATGAAAGTGCTCGAAGTCGATCCCGGCTTTCGTGTGGACAAAATCGTCACCATGGGCGTTTCGCTGCCTTCGGCCGATTGGAACAATTCGAAAGCAAAATCAGCTCAAGCGCTTTCCTTTGAGAATCTGATCGATCGTCTCAAGCAGATTCCTGGCGTTCACAGAGTGGGGGCCACGAGCGGCCTTCCTCTTTCCGGTGGTCTGCCGGATGGCATGTTTCTGCTCATGACGCAGGACGAACTCCCCAAGAAAACCGACGACCTGGATGCCCTCGGTCGATGGTGGGATAACGTCTCCCGCCAGAAGGAACGGGTGGGCGAAGCCGACTTCGGCGTAGCCACTGACGGATACTTTCAGACGCTCGGTATTCCTCTGCTGCGCGGGCGCATCTTTGATGAGCGCGACGGTCCCGACTCTCCCCATGTCGCGGTGATCAGCCAGTCGCTGGCGCGGGAGCGCTGGCCGGGTCAGGATCCGATTGGCCAGACCATCGAGTTCGGCAATATGGATGGCGATCTGCGCCTGCTGACGATTGTCGGCATCGTTGGCGATGTTCACGATTACGGCCTCGATGCGCCGGCGCGTCCTACCCTGTACGTGGATTTGTTCCAGCGGCCGCGCCCGGCGATCACGATAACAATGCTTACCGATGCCGATACCCAGATGGTGACTTCGTCGGCCCGGGAAATTCTGCATGAGTTAAGTCCGGAGATTGCGCCGACCTTCCAGACGTTCTCGCAAATCTATTCTGCCTCGCTCGGCTCGCGCAGATTCAACGTGATTCTTGTTGGCTTTTTCGGAATGACTGCACTGCTGCTGGCAGCCGTCGGAGTATTTGGCGTGATGGCTTATTCGGTGAGCCGCCGCACGCGCGAGATCGGCGTGCGCGTAGCCCTGAGAGCACGCCCGCGCGACGTTTTGACCATGATCCTCGCTCAGGCACTGCGGACGATCCTGATTGGCATCGCAATCGGGCTTGCTGGTTCTCTGTTGCTCGCACGTACTTTGCAGTCGATGCTTTTTGGTGTGACTCCCACGGATCCATTGACGTTTACTGCGGTGGGATTGCTTCTGATTTTGACTGCACTGCTCGCGTGCTATTTCCCCGCGCGCCGCGCCACGAAAGTCGACCCCATGGTGGCGCTGCGATATGAGTGAGGAACAATTTATGACCAGCGAGATCTTCGCTGAGCGAGGCGCCAAGGACGCAAGAACCCCACCCTTCGGCTGCCGTTAGCGGCGCCCGCCGACGACGCTGATTCACACCTTCCTCGCGCGATCTCGTTTTGCGTCGGACTCTCTTCTTCCAGGATCCTGAAGACGTGGAATCCTACTTGCGAGCCAGATCCACGGTAGGATCTGGCTCGCAGTCGTTCCAGTCGCGTGATGTCTACTGCGACTGGTGGGGGTTAATGAGCGAACCTATTTCGTAGACAGCGGAGCTCCAGGGCATGGTCAGAATGAACCGTGCCGTGTTGGCGCATCCGTTGAAGTTGATTGTGAACGCCACGCTAGCCGTGCCGTTGGCGGGGACGTCCCCAACCGGAACGGGGAAGCTTCCGCCCGGCGGCGTTACGATCGGATTGCAGCGCCAACCATCCGTCTGGAAGAGACTGAAACTGGCAATCTGCGTGTTGTAGGCCGGTTGGCTGCTAGGGTTTGTCGCAGTGACGGTCCAGGTGCGCGTGCCGCCGATCGCCCCGGTCTTGCTGGAAACGGCGAACGACAGTCCGAAGCCGGGCAGCTGCGTGGGATTGACGATTCCCCAATACGCAGGCTTCGCCTGTAGTCCCGCGTCGAAGGGAAGCGGGTCGTCAAGGTGAGCGCAGGGGAAAGTGCTGAGCCAGGTATCGTCGTCGGCAAAGCCCCAGAAGGTGACCGCGCTAACCCACGGCTTCAGGAACCGCAATGCGGCGAAGTACTGGGCGTAGAGCCAACCTTGCTCGGCGAGGATGGATGGCGGCACAGTGCCGTTGTTAGCCCCGTAGTTGCTGGCCTGGCAGGTAGCAGCCGTGGCGTCTTGTGCCGCAGTGTAGACGCTCTCGTCCATTTCGGTGATCTGCTGGTCGATGTTAGGAACGGCGAAGGCGACCGTGCCAATGGCGCCGACCATCGCCAAGGTTGACGGCGAGTCGATGTGATTATGCATTTCGTGCCCGATGCCGTCGATCGGGATGCCGCGCTGCTTCAGTCCGTTGACCAACTGAATCATGCAAGCCAGGCGATTCGAGTCGGTCGTGTTGTAGTCGTTGATGAACAGCTTGGTTCCCGGCGGAGCGTATTGGCGTGCTGCCTCCAATGCGATGTCGATGTAGCTGGGGCCGAGCACCTGATAGAAGGGACCGTGGTCCAGACAATCGGACTGAGTCGGGTCAAGCGGCTCATTGACCACATCCCAGGCGTAGACGTTGCTACCGAAATGCTGCACCTCGCTCTGAATATGCTCTTGGATGTAGCCAGTAACGGCAGCCTGATTGCCGGCCGAATTGGTTCCGTCCCCGAAAGCATAAGACGGAGTCTGCTCGCCGGTGGCCCACACCAGATTGTGGCCGCGGACTTTCATGTTGTGACAAATGGCGAGCCCGACCTCGACATCGGCATTGCCGTAGGTGTACGTGCCTTCCGAGGGTTCCACTGAGATCCACTTCATATCGTTCCCCGACACGATGCTGTTGAAGTGCTGAGTGAGCAGTTGCTCGTGCGGGCCGGAAAGGTCGGTCGTGTCAATTTCTGCGCCGACTGGAAAGAAATGCGAGAAGCTCTGATAGATAGAGGGGATGTTGGTCTGAATGGTCGGGGGAGGGAGATACGTCAGCTGGAAATCGTCGATATAGAACGATACCAGCGGCGTCTGATCGCTGGAGGACGTCTGCAGATACAGATACGCTCCTTGTCCACCCTGATCGTAGTTGGAAGACATGAGGTACTGTGGCACGTAGACCTGGTGCCATTGGCCGTCGCCGGGAACAGTAATGGCGGTGATCCCCGGATAACTGACGTTCCCCAGGAACGTGGTCTGAAGACTCATGTTGATCGTGTGCGCCTGGCCGTCAACTGGCTCAATCTGTACCCAAACGCTGATGGAGTACTCCGAGCCCGGGTACATGATGTTGCTGACGCTGACCTGCGGCCCATCCCAATAGGCGATGCGATTGGTGACCAGGACGCTGTTTGTGCTGTCGTATGCCTCCGCCGTGGTGTTGGTCAGCACCGACTGGCCAGATCGCGAGCTCCAGCCGTCCAGTCCGCCATCTTCGAAATTGGTGCTGAGGCCTGAGTTGTTCTGCTGGCTCACAGGTACGGGAGGCGGTACGAGCTGGCCGATGGTGACGTGGGCGATGTAGAAGGAATCGGTCGCGCTGCTGGATTGTATGTAGAGTGTCAGACTGGATGGTGCACCGGGAATGTTGGAATAGGTGAATGTGCCTGTGACCTGCGTCCACGCGGTGCTCGAGAGCGCTCCGGAAGTTCCAATGTTGTTGTAAGCCGAATTGTTGTGCGCGTCGTTCTGACCGCAGTTCTCAATCTTGGCCGAGATCGTAGCGGTAGGATTACTGCTATCGGGCGCGGCGAGCAGGACCCAGGCCGAGATCTGATAGATCGCGCCGGGCACAATTCCACTGACTGTCAGCAGATTCAGCGCCGGGCCCATGTATCCGGCGGTACGGTCGGTGACTGCGAGAGCGCGCGTGTCCCCACTCGGATCGAGAATCGGCGGTGCCACGTTCGTCAGCGTTGCCGAACCGAACGGGAACCAGCCGTCGAGTCCGCCATCAGAGAAGGTGTAGGTCGCCACCGGCGTTCCACCCGGTGGCGGCGCGGTCTCGGTGATCACAACATCGGCGAGGTAGAAGGACTGCGCGCTGGCGGGGCCGATCAACTGAGCATAGAGATTCAAACCCGTTTCCGTCGCGCTGACGGTGTAGGTTCCACCGATCTGCGCCCAACCGGAGGAAGTTACCGCTACCTGATAAGCACCGATCGTGTCGTAGCAGGTGCCGCCGGAGCAACTGGGATCGGTACGTTGCATGGTGAAGTTCGCGTCGGTGGCGGCTTCACCGCTGGTGAGCATCACGTAGCCGGTGATCGTATACTGTGCGCCCGGCTGCAGGACGCTGGTCAGCGAGATGGAGGGGCCACTACTCTGGCCGCTGCTGTTGGTTGTGGTCAGCAGACTGTAAGAACTTCCGCTGGGGCTGTATGCCTCGGAAGTCGAGGCCACAGGCGTGCTTGCCCCATTAAATGAGGTCCAGCCGTCGGCGGTTCCGTCGGCGAAAGTATACGAAGCTACGATTTGTGCGCTCAGGTGGCTTGCCCCGAGCAGCCCTAGAACGAGGACCACCCGCATTCCGATGGCGATCCAGTTCTGTGAAGTAGGCCGAGCATTGCAATCTCTGGAGGTGTGAAACATCGCGGTTTCTCCTTGAATCAGACCCTTATCGACGCGGGTTACAGTCCCGCCTTCTGTTGCTCACTTACGGGATTGGGGAGGGTTGTGCGACCGGCGCGCTCAAGATACCGCTGGTTGACAGGGAATCGTCGATCGTCCATGCCGGCTTACCTTTGCTGAAGGCGTTGGGACCGACGCGGACGCGCAAAACGCCGATGCCGGGTTCAGAGTTATTACCACTGCTGAGGAGCGGGTTGGCTTGCAAACTGGATAACGCGGGCTGGCACGCCGTGACGCCGCCGAAGCTTACGGAAGAGCCGAGACCAAGATTCGCGGTGCTGTGCGCGCTTGATGCGAGACCTGTTGAGGGCACAGAGCAAGGCGCATGAGGCAATCTGAGAGGATGCATGCTCGATTGACCTCCTCCTGGAACTCAGCGGACAAGACCATCCCGAGCGGCAGTGACTTCGTCAATCGTGCGAGGAGGACTTTAACTCACCGGAAACGTTTACGTCAAGGAAAAAAACGTTTACGGCCAACATGCCGAAGAATGGAGCCCTTGCCCGGATTCATGCGAAGGCGATCGCCGGGTCGCCAGCTGAAGCTTTGGCACGAGACCAAGGTTTGCCACTTGAACGGGCGGGTTAGTCGGACCGCTGAGTGGAGTCCGCTCGTGTCTTTTGAGGGACCAGGCGCATCAGATCCGCCACGGCGAGCTCCCAATCGCCTTGTCGAAGGGAGCGATTTTGTTTACGGGCCCGGTTCACGCAGGCGCGCACAAGTTCAGGTTCTTCCCACGGGACATCATGAAACGCACTCTGTAAGAACGGGCTTGCCGGGTCCCTCGTCCATTCTTGAGGGAAAAGGGCGATGGTGTGGTTTTCTGTCAACCTCGGCGCCGCGTGAGCCGGATGTTTTGTCAACGCGGCCACCAGCGCGGCGGGAAGATCGCGGCCTTCTCCGAGGGTCAAATGCGCCACTTGTGTGCTGCGAGGATTAATCTCGATGAGGTAAGCATTCCCGGTATTCGCTTCGAGTACGAAATCGAAACCATGCACCCCCGACAGCCTTAAGCTCGCGACCATCATTTCGACAGCCCGGGCCATCTCCACATGCTCAATGAGTTTGATCACCGTTGCATGTCCGGTGGAATGTTTCTTGTTCACGACTTCGAAGTGCAGCGCGGCGAGCACGGTTCCGTTCCAGCAGGTGACCGTGCTGTTTGCTTCACGTCCGGTAATGAACGTCTGCGCGCTGACAAGCGAGCGGCGCCGCAGGACAGACGGCCAAAGCAGGGTCGTATCGCC
Source organism: Candidatus Sulfotelmatobacter sp. (assembly GCA_030039195.1). GTDB lineage: Bacteria > Acidobacteriota > Terriglobia > Terriglobales > Acidobacteriaceae > Sulfotelmatobacter. Next base: position 13,253 of record JASHQK010000538.1, on the reverse strand, counting down.
GTCTATAAGCGCTCGCTTTGCCGCTCGCGCGAGAAGTGGCGGCGCATGCAGCTTTCGGAAACCGCGCTCTGCTTCTTCCAGCGTGCGCGCGATTTTGACGCCTTCGCCACCCGAGCTCCCATCGACTTTAAGCACTACAGGAAACCCGATTTCAGTGGCCCATCTGCGAAGTTCACCCAAATCTCGAATCAGCCCTGTCTTCGGAACGCGAACTCCGGTTTGTTCTGCGAGCCGCATAAAGCTGGCTCGCTCATACACGATGGGGAAACTCTCGGGCGAGCCCAACGAGCGTTCAATTAAAGAACACAAGCTCGATTTTTCGTCCGTGCGGAGCAATTCACGCTTATAAAGTTCATGCAGACGATGTGTTGCGAGATCGTCGCCTGGAACGATAACGTCCGCATTGGACGCTGCAATCGCGCGCTGCAGCAATTTCAACGGCGCGAAGTTGCTGTACCTATAACTTCGGCGGACTGCTTTCGTCAGGCTCAGCGGATGGTGCGAAGGGGAAACGGCATCGACGGTGCAACCAGAGTTCGCCAGAGCCAGTCCCAAACGAGCGGCGGGAAACCAGCGAGTCGTTGTAAAGATTAGGACAGTGGGCTGCACGTAGATTCAGCGTTCCGTAGTGGAGAGGAGGTGCTTGGATTATAGTATCGGTGAAAATTGCTGACAAGGAATCGGAAGTAATCGGGTTCTTAAATCGAGGCAGGCTCTCCCTCATCGCCGCACTCTTGGCATGATTTGCCAACCCCTCGGGACAGATTCGACTTTCCCACTTTTCAAACCGCGATACGCGGCATCGAGAACTTCCTGGTTCTGCCATCCCTCTTCTCCAGAAATCGGGAATGCCATTTTGCCCTCGACCGCTGCCGAGAAGGCGTCCACCTGGCGAGCGTAGGCGTCTAGATTCGATACCGTTTCCTTCTCGATTGTCGTGTTGGTCTGGCACAACTCAAGCTCAACCTGAGTTTCGACGCTGAATGCGTCGGTCGCTCGCAGCCAGCCGTTCTCTCCAACTATCTCGAGCGGAGTTCGATACGGCGCTCGAGTCGATACTTGGATCGAGCCAAAAGTTCCGCGAGCAAATTCAAGTGAGAGCACGGCCGCAGCCTCGACGTCGCCAGAGTCTTGATCGGAGGTGCCAATCGCTGTTACTGCCACGATTTCGTCATCCAAAATCCAGCGCAACGCGTCAATGCAGTGCACCCCCACATCGGCGAGAGGACCGCCACCGGCGATTTTGGAGTCAGTCATCCACGTACGAGCATGATTGCGCGCGGGAAATGAAAATTCCGATCGCACAAACACGGGCGTGCCGATCTGCCCCGCTCGAATCTGCTCACGCAGTTTCTCGATACTGCGATTGAATCGAAATACGTGAGCGACGCCGAGCGACACTTTTCGAGAGCGAGCAGCTTCCACCATCTGCCGACATTCGGCAGCATTCATGGCCATTGGTTTTTCACATAGCACGGGCTTCCCAGCCTGCACCGCCAATAAGACGTGTTGCAGGTGAGAGCAATTCGGGCTGGCGACGAAGACCGCATCCACGTCGGGAGAACGGCACAGATCAGCTGCCGAGTTAAAGGCATGCGGAATGTTGTGTTGGGCCGCGGAGGCGCGTGCATCATCGATGTTGCGGCGGTATAGCGCCGTCACGGTACTATCGCGTGCCAGGCCGAACCCGGGCATCAAGCGGCGAACCGCGTGCCGGCCAAAACCGAGAATGCCGTAGCGAATCATAGATTGAACTCAAAGTTTACATTCAGTTCGCCTGCTCTTAAAGCTAGCTCCGGAAAGCTGCTGCGACGCAACTCTGTCGGATGATGCAGAATGCACCTGCAGCGTAAGCCTTAATTAAGACAAGTCGTAAAATAGCTTTAGGTGTGGGAGCGAAGGACGCCAACGGTGACAACGCTTGAAGCTTGCGAGACTGCGATTGGCCACGGGCGGACCAAGAAGCGCAACAACGCGGTCGCGGCACTATTCTGCGGAACCTTGCCTGCACTGTTGCTAGGCTTCCATTCTTCTTTTACGTGGGAAGGCTTCCTTCTTGGTTTGCTGTTCGGGGCGATATGGGGCAATGCGTTTGAATATGCTTACCACCGCTGGCTCTTACATCACCCTCGCAACCCGCTTGGCACAGGCCATCGCGAACATCACGCGCAGATCGGAACCCCTGAGGCCCCAGAACACGTCGTTCTCGCCAGTTCGCCGCAGAACGTCTTTCTCTTGTTTGCTGTGAATAGCATTCCTGCCCTGCTGATTTGTCTTCTGACAGGCTTCTGGGGAATTCTGTCAGGCGTTTACATCGGCTGGATGGTTTATCTGATCTTAACGGAAGAGATCCATTGGCGGATTCACATGAATGGCCGCCTTCCCGCCGGCCTTCAATTTGCGCGTGCTTACCACCTGAGCCATCACGATGTTCCAAACTCACGCTACAACGTCTTTCTGCCGTTGTGTGATTTCCTGATGGGCAGCAACCAGCTACGAAACAGCAGAGCGAGTTCTTAACCCCTTCAGTTGCTCCTTCCCCTGTCGGTCGTCCGAGCGCTGGCTGATCGCATGCGACTCGTGATTCGGGAACGCTGGTCTTGCTACAATCATCGCTCATGTCCCCGGCCCGGAATTCCGTGCGCCTTCGCGCGCTGATTGTGGTGGCATTAGCCTTGTCCCGCCCGGTCTTGAGCATCGCTCAGGGCGATTCTCCTGCAAAAACCGACGCGGTTCAGAAACAGCCCGATGCCTCGGGTCCGGACAACTCCACGATCATCGCTGGGCTTAAAGAAGCGCTTGAGATCAGTTCCACGAAGGCCATCGCCCAGACCGGAAAACGCGACGGTTTCATGCAGAATGAAGCCATCCGCATCCTGTTGCCCTCGCAGCTGGAGGGGATTAGCAAAAGTATGCGGTTAATCGGACTGGGCGATGAGGTGGACGAGCTCGAAATTGGCATGAACCGCGCCGCGGAAGAGGCAACACCACAGGCAAAGCCCATTTTCCTTGCCGAATTGAAGAAGCTGACCTTTAACGATCCTCGCCTGATTCTGAACGGCGGTGATACTGCGGCCACCGAATATTTTCGCCGCGCCAGTTCTGCCGATTTAAGCGCGGCATTCACTCCGATTGTGCATCGTTCCCTGGAACGCCTCGGCGTCATCAAGCAATATAAGCGCGTTCTCAAGAATGATCCCGGCGGCAGCGCAATTGCCAACGAGTTCGACCTCGACAAATACGTGGTGGAACAAACTCTCGAGGGGATTTTCAGCGTGCTCGCGTCCGAAGAGAGCGATATCCGCCAGAATCCGTCTGCCCAGAACTCAAATCTGATCAACAAGGTCTTCGGCGGAAAATAGAGCTACCACTTACGTGGCAGATCCCGACTGAAACTGAGGCCAGTGCTTCGCTTGCAGCAGTCCGCCAGTGGCAGCCCCCATTTTTATTGGTGCTCGCCTGCGCAGCCATTCAGCCTCGCGCAATAGCCAGTGGCGGAAGGACAGTTTTAGGCCAATTACCTCCGTAACGTTTGAGGGCTTACCTTTTCCCTTTACCCTTGAACTGCAAAGTCGCGGTTTTGAGGAGCGAGCTATCTCCGTCACCAATCCATCTGCAGCGCAAAACGCACGGGCGGCGTCGGCGCGCGCGTTTGTTCACAGCCTTAACATCCTGATCAAGTACGCGCGGATGTACGGCTATGATCACAAGCGCACCGAAGCGCAATTCGAGATTACCTGGAACGAACTGCAGCAGGGCTTGCCCTCCACCGGCGACGCCGGTTTCCTGCTGGGAGTCTCCGACAACAAACTGCTGCTGGACGGCATTCCGCTGGAAACGGGAAACGCCGAGCGCAGCTTCGCGACGCTGCTGACTACTGCCGGCCTGGCGAGCCTGCATTTCTCGAAAGACGTAACCATCGAGGACTTTACCCGTCTCGTGCGGGCCTTTACCGTCGCGGGATCGAAAGCGACCGATGTTGCCAAACAGATCAAAGAATCTCTCGGCGCGGGCCAGCAGAACAGCACCATTAAGATAAATGAAGTAAAGTTCGTGGCCGCCGATCCTCTCACTGGCGACGTCAGCATCGCGGCGCAGATCGCCGCCCAGACGCTCGGTCCGGAGTTCAGGCAGTGGCTGAATGATCCGCAGAAGCTTCTGCAATTGATTGCTGCCGCAGAAGGCGCGAATTCCGGCGGAGGTGGCCAAGGTGCTCCCGGAGTTCCCATGGTCCCGTTGGGCAGTGTGCCCAATTTCGGCGGATCGGGTGGCGGGTCAGGCACGGGTGGTGGCGGGTTTGGCGGCGGCTCGGGTGGCGGGTCAGGCACGGGCGGTGGCGGGTTTGGCGGCGGGGGCGGAACGGGTTCGGGTGGGGGAGCAGGCAGCGGCGGAGGTGGAATTGCCGGAACTGGCGGCGGAGCCGGTGTCCCTGCGGGAAAGGGCGGGCCTGGCGGAGCCGCAACTGGTGCGGCCCCGGCGTGGACAGGAGCTGTTGTTCCTCTGCAGGAACAGGAGGTAGTTCAGGCCATCCGCATTCTGACGCGTTTCGGCCAGGTCGGGCAGGATCCCGCGATTAAAGAGGAGGATCTGCAGAAGGAGCTCAAAGAAGTAGGCCCGAATACGCGGCTGAATCTACAGCAGCTCTTGGGAAGCCTGGCCGCGCGGGCGACCGAAGAACAGGACGACACACCCCTGCTGATGAAGGCGGCCGAGCACATGGCCATCCGCTTCGCATTGGAGCGTTATCAGAAGGGCGAGGTCAAGGTCAATGCGGTGCACCAGATGATGGAGCATATGAGCCGCCAGATGGACTCGTTGCGCCAGATTCTGCGGATGCAGGAAGAAAAGATGAGCAAGGCCGGCATCCTGGTCGAGTCGCACGCCGACATCCTGGACCGGATGTTCTGGGCCGAAGTACCGGAGTCCGGCAAGAAGAGCGTCCTGCTTTCGCACGAGGCTCCGTGCGTCCCGCCGCGCAACGTACGCCAATTCATTGAAGTGCTGCTGGAACGGGGTGACACGAGCGTGGCTGGAGAGATCCTGAACAATTATTCCAGTTGCTTGAGTGCCAAAGAGATTGAGCCGCGCCGCAAGACCGCTATCGGCTTGAGCCAGTTAGCCGATCTTTATGCGCGCGTTGGCGGACAACCCATGGCCCAGGCAGTCCACAAGCTGAGTGATCAGCTGATCAACGATAAAGATCCGGAGCTGCTGAGTCTGCTGAGCGCAGCATTTGTCCGGCTCAGCCAGGAAGCCAGCGCGGCCAAAAACTACGCCGCCGTAAACGAAGTCTGCGCCGGGATGGAATTGATCAGCGTCGAGCGTCCCGTTCTCATGAGCGATCTGCGTCCCCGAGTGGGCGTGGAAAATCGGCTGCCGGAATTCCTCGAAGAAGCGCTGCGGGTGGACCCTGTTCCAGCGGAACTGTTGTCCGTTCTCCGCCGAACCTCCCAATCGGGTGCCGAGCACATGTCGGACCGGTTCTTCCGTTGCATGCGTCGCGACGAATGCGACCTCATGATCGAACTGGTGAAGCAGCTGGGTTCTCCGGTTCTGGCGCAGCTGCGCGAAATTTTGCGCACCGGTCAGTCGCGCCAGGCTTCGGGCGTCGTGGGTTTGCTCAGCCGGCTCGATGTCGCGACGCTTCTCGAGTTGCTGCCCTCGCGCCTGCCCGAATGGAATCGCTTCTATCACGATGTTGTCGTCCGCCAGATTGCCTATGGAGCCGCGCCTGACCGCGGCCGCACTCTGCTGGAACTGGCCGATGTGCTTGATCCGGTCGTGCTGCCGGAAGCCGTCGATGAGATTGGAATGAGCGGCGACATAGAGGCCGCGCCTCCGCTGGTCGCGATGGCGCGTCCCGGCGATGCCGCTTCCCGTTCCCCATTCGTGCAGTTGAAAGCGATTGAGTCGCTCGGTCGTTTGCGGGATCAGGATGCGGTCTCCACCTTGCGGGAGATCCTCGAAGCCAAGAAAACTTTCGGCTACCTCCACCACAAGGAGTTGCGCATTGCGGCGGCGCAGGCGCTGGCGAAAACCGATCCCCGCTACAGTTCGCAAGTCATGTCTGACAGCGGCTTTGAGGCCTCCGAATTGGCGATTGCGGCTCTCGATCCGGCTCCCGCGTGCCCCTGGGTGCGGCAGCGGCGCTACGAGCGGCTGGTTCTGGCCCGGACCGTACTGGCCACAATCGGCAGCTCCTGGGGCAAATCAAAGATCATGATTCGCGAATTGAGTCTGGGTGGCGGCATGGGCACAAAAGAAGACAATCTCCGTATCGGCAGCGAAGCCGACCTGGAGATTTCCCTTGGGCTTCGATCGAAGATTCGCGCCCACGTGCTGCTGCGTCGTGCCCGCGTCAACGAAGTAGGATTTGAGATCGTCAATACTGATCTCGAAAGCCGCTATCGCCTGCGTCGTCTTCTGGTCGACGCGCTGAACAGCGCTCCCCAGAACAAGAACCAGGAATGGGGCGGAGACCGCAAAGTCTAGAAAGCAGGTTTCAAAGTTTCAGGTTTCAAGGTTTCAGCATTCCCAGCAAACTGCCGTTACGAAAAAAGCCTCCAGTTTGGAGGCTTTTCTACTGCTCCGGTTTGAAACCCGAAGCTGGAAGCGCGAAACTTTGAAACTTGCTACTTCACCTTTACGAAAATAATGACCAGCGTGTACAGCGCGAGCGACTCGATCAGCGCCAGTCCCAGAATCAGCGCCAGCTGAATTCCCGGACGTGCCGCCGGATTTCGCGCCAAGCCTTCCGCCGCAGCCGCCGTTGCCCGTCCCTGCGCTAGCGCGCAAATTCCAGAGGCGAAGGCCATGGAAAATCCAGCCGCAATCGCGACCCAATTCACGCCAGAAGACGTTCCGCCTTGCGCAAACGCCGGCATCGCGAACGACATCGCCGACAACACCATCAACAGCTTGCTTAAGTAACGCATGTTGCTTCTCCTTGTTCGTACCATGAATTTACCGCCAGTGGGTGGTTGACGTCATCCCGTGCAGACGCCCTCACGCTTGCAGCTTCCGTTCTCAGTACTCAGTTCCCAGTTCCCAGCAAGAACGACTGCTCATGGAACTGGCAGCTGGCTACTGATTTCAATGCTCTTCTCCAACCGCTCCCTGCAGATACACGGTCGTCAGCAATACGAAAATGTACGTCTGCAGCAACGAGACGAAGATGTGCAACCCGAGGAACGCAATCGGCAGCATAAGCGGTATCAACGAAAAGAAAACCAGGGTGACCATATCACCCGCGAACATATTGGCATAGAGACGGACGGTCAGCGATAGCACGCGGGCCAAGTGGCTGATGATTTCAATCGGCACCATCAGCGGAGCCAGAACCGGCATCGGGCCGGCAAAGTGCTTCAAGTATCCGATTCCGGCATGCCGGAATCCCTGCGCCTGATAGTAAATAAAAGCGCACACTGCGCATCCCAGCGGCACAACAGCCAGTGCCGTCGGCGACTCAAAGCCCGGAACAAGGCCGATCAAATTACAGAACAGAATGAAATACAGCAGCGCGGCCAGAAATGGCGTATAGCGCTCGTTATGATGTCCGCCGATGATCTCGTTGCTCTGGTTCTTGATGAACCCGTCAACCGCTTCGAACAAATGTTGCAATCCGCCGGGATTATCGACCGAGAGCCGCGAACGCACCAGCAAGAAAAGTGCGATCAGGAAAACAAAAACCAGCAACTCCATCGACAGCGAATTCGGAATCGGCGCCTGCGGATATTTCGGCGCAATCGAGAGCATGCGCAGCAGCGCCGCAACCGGCCCGGCGAACAGGTGATTGAGAATCGCGGTAAACCAGAGTTGTTCCGGCATAAGAAACCAGCCGTCAGCCTTCAGCCCAGTCGCGCAACCAGCACGATTGGTGCTAAATGCGACGAGTGAGCGCGATAAAAACTTCATATCCCGCTTCGCAGACGATAGCCGCCACGGGCAAAAATAAGCCCGCAAGAAGGCCATTCAGGCTCGCGGGAGAAACAGTCAATATAGCATAGGCTCCAACGGCGATCAAAACGTAACGCAGCAAAAAACGCGTCACGATTCCCGATCCGGACTGCGAAGTCGTTGCTCCAACAGCGTGGTCGGCGAAGCCGCTGATGGCCCGCTTGAGCCAATAGAAATTGACGAAAGCGATGACACATCCCAGCGCAAACCCAACGGCGCAGCGGATCCCGAACTTCCAACAAGCAGCAGCCGTCGCGACCGGGGCAATGACGCCCATGAGCCGCCGAATGCGATCAAGAGCCCCCGAATAGAAGCGCTCCGCGACGGCTTCCGGAGGGCTCAGTTCGGCGTGGGACGGTTCGGGCATGCGCGGTAAGTACTCTGACATGGTACGTGAAGGCGAGCCTTGCAAGCATGAGGCGTCCTGCTTCTCGCCGCTTTTGCGAGAAGAGAGAAATGCTTTTCAGTGGCGTTCACCGATTATCCCGGATCACCGTCCGGATTAGCTCCACAAATCCCGCCATAATCCCCACGAGAAGCCCGGGGATGTAGAGCCAGGTCGTGTGCAGCCAGTGATCCAGACCGAAGCCGACCGCCCATCCCACAACCGTGGCCGTGGGCAAAACGAATGCCAGTTGGCTGTAGCGCGCAATCTGCACCCAGGGATTTTGCCTGTGGTCGGGATTTTTGTCGTCAATTGGTGAATTCGACATCCAGGACCGGCTACGAGCGGCAGTGAAATTCTACGATATGTCTGGGACCGGGGCTCGCTCGTCCCGGCCGGGATCAACGAATCAGCTTTGCCGTATTGGGATTGGTCGCCATCCCAATCGCCCAGTTCACCGCTTCGATGAACCGGTTCGGCATGATGCCAATAAATAGAGTGGCGAAGCCCGTAACTCCCAGGGCGGCGCGCATCGCATATCCGATCGGCAGCGCTCCTTCTCCTTTTTCCGCCGGCCGCATGAACATTGCATTCGCGATCTTCAGGTAGTAGTACAGCCCAAATACGGAGTAGAACACACCCAGCGCCGCCAGTGCGTAGTGCTGCGTTTCCACCAGGCTGAGGAAGATGAAGTACTTCCCGTAGAATCCAGCCAGCGGCGGGATTCCAGCCAATGACAAAACAAAAACCAGCATCAGAACGGCTTCTACTGGTGCGCGGGAATAGAGTCCGTTGAGGTCGTCCAGTTCGTCGCCGATCACGTTGCGATGGCGCAGCGACGTAATCACGCCAAACGCACCCAGATTCATGAACGTGTACACCAGCAGATAGATCAGAATTCCCTTGATGCCGTCGGCGTTGAGTTCGATGGCACTGCCCGCGACCAATCCCAACAGCATATAGCCAACATGCGCGATCGACGAGTACGCCAGCAGGCGTTTCGTATTCGATTGCGTCAGCGCTGCCAGGTTAGCGCCAGTCATCGTCGCAATCGAGACGAAAACCAGGACCGGCAGCCAGGTGGCGCGCATGGCCACGAGTCCGCTCAGCCGGACTGGGCTGAAAATCAATACTCTTAGAAGCATCGCCCAACCGGCGGCCTTCACTGCAACCGACATGAATCCTGTAATGCTGGTCGGGGCGCCTTCATAGGCGTCGGGCGCCCATTGATGGAACGGCACTGCGGCAATTTTGAAGAGGAGACCGGTGAGGGTCGCAAGTAATGCGACGATCGCAACCGGCTTGTAGGCAGCATATCGCGGATCGGCCACCACATTTCGGAGTTGGCCGCCAATCGTGTCCAGATTCGTGCTTCCGGCGATGCCATAGAACAAGGAGAGCCCGTATGCGAAGATCCCCGACGAGAATGCTCCAAGGAGAAAATATTTCAGTGCGGCTTCATTCGAGCGCCGGTCGCGACGCAGAAATCCGACCAGCACGTACGTGGAGATCGCCATCAGTTCCAGCCCGATGAAAATCAGCACTACGTCCGCGCCTGCGGCCATGCACATCATCCCTACGACCGACAGCAGCATCAATGCGTAGTATTCGCCGTGGCTCTCGCGTTCGATCTCGAGATACCGCACCGACATCAGAATGGCGATCGCCGTTGCGGCGAGGAACAAGTAAAAGAAATAAAGGGTGAAGTGATCGACCAGCATCGTCCGCATCAGGCCATAAGTGCCCGAATTGGTGCCCAGCCATTCCTGGATGTTGTAAACCGCTTTCGCCGAGAACAGCAGGCCGATGAACGCCGTCACCGCGTTCGCCCACTTCTGCTCCTGCGGCAGCATCAAGTCGATCAGCAGGATGCCGAGCGCAAACAGCGTCAGCAAGGTCATGGGCAGGACCAGCATGTAGTCCGTCGACGTGAATTGCATGCCCACTAGTTCTTCCCCTTGTGCAACCCGGCCTTGCCGCTGACAGAGGTCGCGGTCAGCGCGGCGGGTGCAGGAATAGAAACCGGCTGCGCCGTCGCGTTCACCGTGCCTTCCGGCTTGCCGTAGTCAGGACGAATATTCTGCACCAGCTGATTCACCGGCTGTTCCAGTATCTGGAAGAACGGTTTCGGATAAAGTCCGATCCAGAATGCCATGATGAGTAACGGCGCGAAGGTCGCGATCTCGCGGGGGGTCAGATCGTGCAGCTTTTCGTTTTTCGGATTCGTGACCGTTCCAAAGAAAACGCGCTGATAGAGCCACAGCAAATACGCAGCGGCCAGGATCACTCCCGGAACCGCCCACGCCGCCCAGAACCATCCTGGATGTCCCGCAATTTCTTTCTCCATGAATGTCCCTTGCAGAATGCTGAACTCGCCGACGAATCCGTTCAGCAGCGGCAGCCCCATCGACGAGAGAAACATGATCATCGTGATCGTCGCGTATACCGGCATCACGTTCGAGATTCCCCCGTATTCCGCAATCTCGCGCGTATGCCGCCGTTCATACAGAATGCCAACGATCAAGAACAGCGCGCCCGTAGAAATACCATGGTTGACCTGCTGCAACACCGATCCGCTCAATCCCAGCGGCGAAAGCGCGAAAATTCCCAGCGTGCAGAAGCCCAAGTGACTCACCGACGAATACGCGACCAGTTTCTTCATATCCTTCTGCATTAGCGACACGAGCGCGCCATACAGGATCGCGATCACCGACAGCACCATCACCCAGAACCGAACTTTCGTGTGCATCAGCACATCGGGAAAGAATGGCAGGGAGAAGCGAATGAATCCATACGTTCCCATCTTCAGCAGAACGCCGGCCAGAATGACCGATCCCGCCGTGGGCGCTTCCACGTGCGCATCCGGCAGCCAGGTGTGGAACGGGAACATCGGGACTTTAATGGCGAATGCAAAGAAGAAACTCAGGAACAGCAAGGTAGCGATGGTCGGACCATACGCCGGATCCGAATAGATCTGCGGCGCCGTCTTATACAGTTCCGGAATGCTGAACGTGTAAATGCTCGTGACGTGCTGGTGATGGAAGTACAGAAACAGAATTCCAAGCAGCATCAGCACCGAACCAGCCAGTGTGTACAAAAAGAACTTGATCGCCGCATAGAGCTTGCGCGGCCCTCCCCAAATCCCAATCAGCAGATACATCGGCACCAGCATCGCTTCCCAGAAAACGAAGAAGAGGAAGAAATCGAGCGCCATGAAAACGCCGAGCATGCCGGTCTGCAAGACAAGAAACCAGATGTAGTATTCCTTCACGCGGTTCTCGATCGCCGTCCACGACGATAGAATCGAGACCCACCCCAGCAGCGTCGTCAGCATGACCAGCAGGAACGAGATGCCGTCGATGCCCAGCACATATCCCGCGCCAATCGAGGGAATCCAGTTGTTCGCCGAGCCCTCAATAAACTTGAAGCCGGGCTGGAAGCGCAAATCCCAAAACCATGGGACAAGAGGCAGCGAGATCAGGAAACCGCCGAGCGCGAAAATGTTCGCGATCCAGCGAATCGCGTCCTTGTTTTCCTTCGGCACAAACAAGAGCAGGATCGCGCCCACCAACGGCGTGAAAAGAATGATGGAGAGAATGTGGTTGTACATGAGCTTCTAGCTTCTAGCTTCTAGCTGTTAGCTGAAGGCATCCAGTGTTGGCTGGAGGCTACGAGCTAGCAGCTAGTAGCTGCTTTTCAGTGATACAAGTAATAAAACACGAACCCGACCAGCCCTACAGTCATGACCAGCGCATACCATTGCACCAGCCCCAACTCGAACAGGCGCGCCGGGTAGCTTAGCATTCGCGCCAGAATCGCCGGCCCGTTGACGCCGATGCCATCGATAATCCACTTGTCCCACCAACTCGAAAACGTCGCGGTAATACGCGTGATCCATCCGGCGCCGTTTACCGCGCCGTCGACGACATTGGCATCGAACCAGGAACTCGCCTCGCCCAATCCCATCGCACCCAGCCGGACGCCGTCGATTTTTCTGCGTCCGGTAAAGACGTAATCGTAGCCTTCATCCACGTAATACTTGTTGATCAGGATTTTGTACGTTCCTGGCGAGGCCGCCTCGATCGGCTCGGCATAGCCGGTGTCGGCATGTTCGTACGATCGCTTCGCCATATACCAGCCCACTCCCGCCGCAGCTACCGACAAAATCATCAACAAATACTCGGCCGGGCTTGTGTGCTCTTCTTCTTTCTCTCCCGCGGCCAACTGCCCGGCCTTCCCCTCTTCGACCAGCACCTGTGCTTCTCCGCGCGCGAAAACCGGATCGAGGAATCGCGCAAAATGATCGGACCCGCCCAGGCTGCGCGGCCATCCCAGAAATCCCGCAAACAGACACATCACCGCGAGAATCGCCAGCGGTACGGTCATCGACTTCGGCGACTCATGAACGTGGTGCTCGACTTCGTGGCTCATGCGCGGCTTGCTGTAGAACGTGAGATACATGAGCCGGAACATGTAGAACGCCGTCATCAGCGCCGTTACATAGCCGACGCCCCACAGAATGCGAAAAGCATCGCCTTCGTTGGTCCAGGTCTGCCAGAGAATCTCATCTTTCGAGAAAAAGCCGGCGAAGGGAGGAATCCCGGAGATTGCCAGCGTCGCAATCAGCATCGTCCAATACGTCGCCGGGATGCGTTTTTCTAGCGCACCCATATTGCGCATGTCCTGCTCGCCGCTCATGGCATGAATCACCGAGCCCGCCCCGAGGAACAACAATGCCTTGAAGAACGCATGCGTGAACACATGGAACACGCCTGCCGCGAACGCTCCCACGCCGAGCGCGAGAAACATGTAGCCAAGCTGCGAAACGGTCGAATATGCCAACACGCGCTTGATGTCGTTCTGCACCAGCCCAATCGACGCTGCAAAGATCGCCGTCAGCGCTCCTACGATC
>JASHQK010000537.1 GCA_030039195.1 Candidatus Sulfotelmatobacter sp. | reverse complement strand
TCGACCGCTATGCCCGTAACTTCATCCTCGCTAAACAAAGGGAAGCGCACATTGCCGAGAACGAAGAATGGCTCACGCCTCCCATGTACCTCCTGATGTCTACCGAAGAAGGCGGCTTTGCGCGGTTCGGATTTTGGCTCCAAGACAGCGTCGGGAACCGCCGACTGGTGCTCGCCGGGTACGTGGATTTGGTCGTCAGGGACGGTCTCAACGATGGAATCTTCTCTCACGAACTGGGGCATCTGGTACTGAAGACGCTGACCGGAGGCTTGCAAGACGGACAGTCGCGCAAGATGCACCAGAGCATGACAGTGACCGACTACCCTACAGCGTTCGACGAAGGCTATGCCGAACACTTTGAGCCACTGGCACGGGACTTCGACGCACCGAAGCCGGAAACTGGAACTGTGGCAACGGACTTCGACCTGTTTTGGCTGAGCGCAGCCGATGGGCAACTGCGTATCGACGGGGTGAAGCGCAATCTCTTCATCCATCGCAAGCCAGTGCCGGAGGGTGCCTTCGACAGGACTGAAGACATCTACCGCGTGTTCGTCGATGCCGAGACCTCAACCGCCTTCTTGCCAACAACGCTCAAGAATGGTCAGCAAATGATGGCGAGCGAGGGCGTAATCTCAACCTTGTTCTATCGGATCGTGAATGATGACCAACTACGCAGTCACTACCGTGAGCCATCGTTCTATCGACCGTTCCTGCGGGATGACTCCCGCCGCCCGGAGGATGCGATTACGCCTGCTGAAAACGTGAACCTAAAGTTGTTCGCTGCAATGACCGAACTGCGAGGCATCAAACGCGATCAGCCGCCGATGATTAGTTTGGTCGAGCACTATGCGAAGCTGTTCCCGGACGAAGCAAAACGCATTTACGGCGACTTCATAGCCACGACTTGGGGTGCAACGGTCTCGCAGCAATTGGCGTCGGAACTGGCGCGTGCAGCCGGGGATGGCGGGCGAGGCGACATCACCGCCTTTCGCCGGGATAATGCGTCTCCCTTGTTTGAGTCCACGATTGCCGAGGCGACCGATGGGAGACGGGCGCTCGATGCCAATCTAGGTTCCGAACTGTGGATCGTGAATTCGGACTTCAAGATCGCGTCTGCTATGTGGGTCACCGACCGTCAGCTACCCCTCACAATCAACCTCAACACAGCAACAGAGCCGGAGCTTATGACGATTGCTGGCGTGGACTTCGCCGCCGCTCGAAAGATTGTAACGATACGCGACGGGCAGGGGTTCTTTCACAGTCTGGACGACCTGCAAGCGGTTGTCTCACCTGAAATCATGCGCAAACTGAAGTCAATGTCAGAGGAGATGAAGCGACTGGCACCTTATCAGCGGGAATAGTCCTCCTCTCCCATCGCACAACCAGATCGCAGAACTGCTCCGTTTCGGCGAAATCCTGTGGCATCCGTGGGAAAATGGCTCCCACACATGAATGCCGCAATCCCTGAGCGCAAGCCCGCGACCGAAGAAATCTCCGGGCTGATCGAGCGCGTCACCTTCCACAACGAGGAGAACGGCTTCGGGAATCGCACTTTTGGCGGGACTGTTTAGCGGTTAACTGGGGGTCGTCTTAGATGGCGACCAAGCAAAGCGCCGGGAAGAGTTCCTGCCGAAATTCGGAGGATAAGGACATGCACTTCTGCAAACACTTGTCGAGTACTGAGTTGGAGATCGAAAAAAACTGGTTGTCATTGTTCGACAGAATCTCCGCACAACCGTCCTCAAGGAAACGTATGGCGGCTCCCTTTCTCAGTGTCCCGCCCGCAGATTACGATCCGATTAGAGTACCGTCCATCCTCTACGTCGGCAAAGCGACGCTCTCTAAAATCACAGAATAAGTCGCAAAGTTCTTCTCGTGGCATGATACATAGCGGAAAATGTCAAACAATCGCCGCTGAAGCTCAATATAGTAGGGAATGTCCGAGCCGAGATTCACAATCGCACCAGCGATAAAGTATTGACGGGAATTGAACTTAACAGCCCACTAATGAATCGTGACACCGCAACATCATTATCGACAAATCTTCAGGAAGGTCAATGCGAACTCAGAACGAACCTTTGACCGATGCCGAACTCGACCGACTCGGTGACTTCCTCGAAGGCTGCAAGGGCGGCAAGGCGATGAACCTCGAAGAACTCGACGGGTTCTTCGCAGCCCTTATTGCCGGGCCGGAAGCGGTGATGCCCAGCGAGTACAACCGAGAACTGTTTGGCGGCGAGACGCCGGGGTTCTCCAGCCTTGACGAAGCCAAGGAAATCTTGGGGCTGCTGACGCGCCACTGGAACACCATCGCCGGGACGCTGCTCAAGGCGGAACCCTACGTGCCTCTCCTGCTGGAGGACGAAAACGGCGTGGCGCACGGCAACGACTGGGCGCGTGGTTTCATGCGCGGCATGCACATGCGTCACGACGGCTGGGCTGAGCTTGTCAACGACGAGGAGCACGGTGGATGCCTGATCCCGATGTTGATGCTGTGCCACGAGCACGACGAAGACCCCAAGACGCGACCCGACCCGATCACGCCGGAGAAGCGCAAGCAGGTGATCGCAGGAATGGCGGCGGGGTTATTGCGGGCATACAAGTATTTCAGGGAGCAGCGACAGACCTACGCGGGCAGTGCCTCGGTGCGGCACTCGTCTGAATCCCATCGAAGCACTCCCAAGGTCGGTCGAAACGATCTGTGCCCCTGCGGGTCGGGCAAGAAGTACAAGAAGTGCTGCGGCGGGGCGACGGTGAACTGACAACCTGCGGACTCTCACAAGCAAGAGTCTCTTCCATGCAGAGTGCGGTAGATTGAACCATGTGAGTCCAGTCATGAAGCGACGGGAAGGTTACAAGGGCTACGTTATCGAGGCGCGGTCACATGAGCTTCGCGACGGCGGGTTCTCTTCGGAGTTCTCCGTAGAGGAACATGATGCCTCCGGCGTTACAGAAACCCAATTTTTCCTGCCGGGCACGTTTCAAACGGAGGAGTCCGCTATCAAGGCAGCGGTTCAAGCCGGGCGGGTGAAGATTGACGAAGGTTTTGAGCCGCGCTCGGCAGTTGCCAGCGGTTGAACCAAAGGCAAGCGATGGGTAAGTTCTCACCAACGAAGCAACGCGGCAACTGCGAGGAGATCGCCAACCCGTCCACCGCATACGGTCGGCGGCGGCGCAACTGGTTTGACGCTCGCGGTCCCGCTCCTGCCGGGCAAGTTGTCGATGCCTCCTGCGGCAATAGGCACTGCATCGCTCTGAAGCACGCTTATCTCCGTCCTCGTGTCGAGCAGCCGGGCAAATACCGCAAGATCGCCGACCGTGTTCATAGGCTGAAGATCGGTCAGCATTTCGATGTTCAAGGTGTTGGAACAGACGAGAGGAGCCGCAACCGATTCCGCTCCGGCTTGTACGCGGCTGCCGGGCTGGCAGGGTCTCGGTGCGCGGGCTGCCGGACGGGAGCGTGCGTGTCA
>JASHQK010000536.1 GCA_030039195.1 Candidatus Sulfotelmatobacter sp. | reverse complement strand
AAATTTCTGAAATCTGAGTCGACGGAACTGTCTCACATCGCATCGCTCGTCACGCATTATGCGCTGGCGCATCCGGAAAAACATTTCGAGTTGCATTCGGCGACGAATGCGATGCTGATTGCGGCTCCGGTGGCCGGTTATAGCGAGCGCGTGTACCAGGTGTTCGGGAAAGAGACGCTCGATCAGTTAATTCCCGTGGCCGCGCGGCAGGCGCTGGAACGCGTGGGATTGCCGCAGCCGCCGCCGTGGCGGCGGATTGATTCGGTCCCTACAGAAGCAGATTCCGACGAGGATGCGCGGGCTGGAGTGCCCGCGTCACATGATCCTGGGGAGATGCGCATTCATGGATTCGTTTCCAAGCCGGAGATCCAGAAGCTCAATCGAAATTCGATTTTCATTTTTGTGAATGGGCGGCTGATCCGCGATCGGCTGGTGCAGCACGCGTTGACGGAGGCGTACCGGAACATCATTCCTCCGACAGTCTATCCGGTGGTGCTGCTGTTTCTGGAATTGCCGGCGGAAGAAGTCGACGTGAATGTGCATCCTTCGAAGACCGAAGTGCGCTTCCGGCAGCAGACCACAATGCACGATTTCGTGCGTGACTCGGTGCGGGCGGCGCTGATGAAGGCGCGTCCGGTGCCGCAGTTTGTCGCCGAGATTCGAGCGCGCGCGACGGCCAGCCAGGCGCTCACGCCGGGGGCACTCACGCCCGCTTCGGAGTGGGAGCCGGGGTTGCCGGCAAATTCTCCACTTCCGGCAACAAGGGCCAGAAGCGGGGGACCCCAGGATTCCGTTGGTGAGAGATTTGGCCTGCGCGCGGAATCTCCTCCGCCGATTTCGGGTCGGTTGACCTTTGAGAGCGGCATTGCAGTCGAGGCGAATGCCGCGATTCCAGTCGCTCGCGGGCTGGAGACGCGGCAGCTGCAATCGGTTCCAATCGTCGGCGAAGAGGAACCGGTTCCCGATCATGGCTGCTCGCCTGCGCTGGAAGCAGACGATCTGGAGCCGACGTTGTCTGCACTGGGAACTCTGCGGCCGCTGGGGCAGATTCGGAATTCATTCATTCTTGCGGTGAACGAAGACGGATTGTGGATCGTCGATCAGCACGTGGCGCACGAGCGCGTGCTTTTCGAACGCGTACTGAAGCAGCGTGCGGCGCAGAGAGTCGAAAGCCAGCGGCTGCTCATGCCGATTATTTTGGAATTGTCTCCGGCACAGCAGGCAGTGTTCACGGAAATTTCCGATGAACTCCAACGCAACGGATTTGAAGCCGAGCCGTTTGGCGCGCGCAGCGTGGCCATCAAGGTCGCTCCCGCCGGAGTGGAAGCTTCGGCCGTGGAAAAAATGCTGCATGAATTGCTCGATCAGTTCTCGCGCGAGGAGCAGTCGCTCAATCTGGAAAAGATTCGCACCCGAATCGCCGCCTCGATCGCCTGTCATGCCGCCATCAAGGTCAACATGCCGCTGGAGCAAAACAAAATGGAGTGGCTGCTGGCAGAACTGGCGAAGACCGAGCATCCCATGTCATGCCCGCACGGCAGGCCCGTGGTGCTGCGGTATTCTGTGAAGGACATTCAGAAGGCGTTCAAGAGGATCTAGTCGCGGGTCCTGAGTCCCAAGTCCCGAGCTTAGACTTGGCGCTCTGGTCTTGCTTTAGCTCGGGACTCGCGAATCGCAACTCAATGACCGACCTCGAACTCGAACAACTGCGGCGCGAAAAATGGCGTCTGGGCGGTAATCCCATCCGGACGATCGAGCAGGCGCGCGCGTTCATGGAGGATGTGGGCGTGTGCTTCATGTATCCGCAACGGCCGCCGCTGCTGGTGCCGACCTTCATGGGCGCGTTTGTGGGACGAGACGACCGTTTGCCGATGTGGCAGCAGGCGTTCGCCGATTCGCGCGCGGCCGCAGCAACGGAACTGATGGTGCGACTTCTGCGAGAGCGGACGGCGTTCGAGGCGAATCTGTTCGAAGAGAACAATGGATTTCTCCTCGCCGCGTCGGTGTTTCCATATTTCTATGCGCTGCGGGGCGAGCGCAATCCGAAGCAGCCGCCCAAACCGGGCACACGTTCGCCCTATTCACAACTCGCGTGCGATGCGTTTGCGGTAATCCAGAAAGATGGCCCGATTTCGAAACAGAAGTTGCTCGCGCAACTTGCAGGAGGAGTCTCGACAGCGGCGCTCGATAAAGCGCTGGCGGAGCTATGGTCGAAACTGCGTATCACGCGCGTGGATTATCGGGCGAGCGAGGGTTCAGTCTGGGATCTGCTATACCGCTGGGCTCCGGATGCGGTGAAAGAAGGTATGGTGCTGTCGGTGGCGGAGGCGCTATCGGCTCTGATTTCGAAGTATCTGGATTGCGCAATCGCAGTCGAGCAGACGGAGCTGGAAAGCTTTCTGGGGAACTTTGTTGCGCGCTCGAAGGTGAAAGAATCCGTAAACGCGCTGCTGGCTGCTCGCGAGATCAGCTTTATACATGTGGGCGCGAAGACGATGCTGCAGATCACACCGGTGAAAGCGGGTAGCGCGCCGGCGTCGCGGAGTGCGGGGCAATGAATCGTGGCACTGCCTCCAATCACTAGGCTCTTGTCGGTCCCTGAATCCAGTTCCAGACACTATCGCGGGCGGCTGGCGCCGTCTCCCACCGGATTGCTGCACCTCGGGCACGCACGGACGTTTTGGATCGCCGCACAACGCGCGGCTCAACACCACGGCCAGTTGATTCTCCGCAACGAGGACCTCGATCCGCTGCGCTGCAAGCCGGAATTTGTGCAGGCCATGTATGAAGATCTGCGCTGGCTCGGCATCGAGTGGACCGAGGGTCCAGATTGTGGTGGGCCATTCGGTCCGTATGTGCAAAGCCAGAGGCGAGCGTTTTATTTGGCGGCGTGGGAAAAGTTGAGAGATCTCGGGGCGATTTATCCGTGTACATGTTCGCGAAAGGATGTGGCGCAGGCCGCGGGCGCACCGAATGAGGGAGACGACGAACCGGTGTATCCGGGAACGTGCCGGCCGGGGCAGAGCATGGCTGGTACCGTCGAGCTTCGCTCGACCGGAGAGCCGAGGGCTGCTGTCCTTACACATGCCGTTCCTGCGGGAATGAATTGGCGGTTTCGAGTTCCGGACGGCGAGGAGATCTGCTTCAACGATCTGCATCTTGGACCGCAGCGCATGATCGCTGGCCGCGATTTCGGCGACTTTATCGTATGGCGGCGCGATGATGTCCCAGCCTATCAGCTGGCAGTAGTTGTGGATGATGCGGCCATGCAGATCACGGAGGTGGTGCGTGGAGCGGATTTGCTGAAGTCGACGGCGCGCCAGATCCTGTTGTATCGCGCGCTCGGGCTAAAGCTTCCCGAGTTTTACCACTGCGATCTGGTGCGCGATGGAAACGGCGTGCGGCTGGCGAAACGGCATGATGCGTTGAGCATTCGCAGGCTGCGGGAATTAGGATGGACGCCGGAAAGGGTGAGGCGGGATGACCAGACTTTCTGATCGGAATCCCCCACGCTACGGCGTCATCCTGAACGAAGCCGTTTTTCAGTCGGAGCGAAGAGCCTGCCCTGAGCCGAATGGCGAAGGGATTTCGCGCGGGCGACCCAGAAACTCCGCGTCACATCCCTCGGCCCGCTGGCAAAAGCGCGAGCACTTTCGGAATGACGCATTGTGGGGCGAATTCAAACTAGCCCACTCCCGGCTCCCCATGGCTTGAACCGGCTCCCGCCTCCCCGTAGACTTGAGTCATGCATGTGCACGCCCATGGCGCGGGCAGTCCGACGCGCATTCTGAAGATTTCGCTGGGAGTGACCCTGGCGTACATCGTGCTGCTGGTTGTGGCCGGCATACGGGCGCATTCGCTGGCACTGCTCTCCGAGGCTGGGCATAATCTCTCGGATTTTCTCGCTTTGCTGCTCTCTCTCGTCGCCGTTTATTTCCAGTCGCGGCCAGCCAGCTCCACGAAAACTTACGGGTATCAGCGGGCGGGAGTTCTGGCCGCGCTGGTGAACGCGAGTTCGCTCGTGATCGTATCGTTTTTCATTTTTTACGAGGCATTCCGAAGACTCCAGCATCCCGAGCAGGTGCAGGCCAGCGTGATGATGGGCGTCGCGGCGGCGGGAGTGGTGATGAATGGTGCGATCGCGCTCCTGCTCTATCGGTCGGGCGGCGACGTTAACATTCGCAGTGCGCTGTTGCACGAACTGGGCGACACCCTCTCAACTGCGGCCGTGATCGCAGGTGGCTGGGCGATTCTGGTCACAGGCCATTATTGGATCGACTCGGCGCTCTCGGTCGGCATCGGCGCGCTGATTCTCTGGTCGGGATTCGGCATCGTTCGCGAGACGCTCAACATCCTGCTCGAAGGTACGCCACGCGGTATGAAGCTGGAGAAGATTGAGTCGGCGATCCGCGCGATCGAGGGAGTGAACGACGTGCACGACTTGCATGTGTGGAGCATCGGATCCGAGACGCACGCGTTGTCGTGCCACATCTCCATTGCCGACATCCCCCCCTCGGTAAGCGAGCGGATTCTGCGCGATGTGAAGGAATGCCTGCTGCACGATTTCCGCATCGACCATACGACCATCCAGTTTGAACATGCGGAATGCGAAGTGGCGCATGGATGCGTGATTCCGGTGGTAGAGGGCGGCGAAGAACACTATCACCACAGCCACTGATCACTATTTCTGTTGTCTGCCGTAAATCTCCCTCACTCGTTCAATCGTGTCGGCATCTTCCGGCAACTTGTCCGGCCTGAGCCGGACGATTCTCGGGAAGCGCAGCGCGTATCCGCTGTCGTGCCGGTCGGATTTCATCATGTTATTGAAGGCGACCTCGAGAACGATTTTCGGCTCGACTACGAGACGGAATCCTTGATCTTCGATGGTGTGCTCGAGAAACCATTTCGTCATCTCGGCGATTTCTACGTCAGTCAAGCCGGAATAGGCTTTGCCGATGTTCACCAGGCGATCTCCATCCCAGACGGCGAAGGTGTAGTCGCTGAGCACGCCGATGCGTTTGCCATGCCCGTACTCGACGGCGGTTACGACGACGTCGAGCGTAGCGAGTTCGCGCTTCATCTTCAGCCACGATTTGCCGCGCTTGCCCGGCGTGTAGGGCGAGTTGAGATCTTTGATCATCAGGCCTTCGTTGCCGCGTGCCTGGGCAGCGACGAAAAGCTCTTCCAACTGTTCCGGAGATGTTGCGCGAAAAACCGGGGCGCGAATGATGGCGGCGGATGCGTCTGATCGCTCATCCAAGTCAAAAGTCAGAGATCCCTGTGCTCCTCTGTGCCCTCTGTGGTTGTAAGCTTTGCGCGGCGCGGCAAGCACTGCATCCAGAATACGGGCGCGTTCGCGGAGCGGGAGATCGAGCATCAATTCGCCGTTCGCGTACAAAACGTCGAAAACTAAGAAAGCCACCGGACTCTCGCGCAGCATTTTGTCGCTGACTTTCTTTCGTCCCAAGCGTTGCTGCAAGACCGTGAATGGCCGCGCGCGGCCCAGATTCGTGGCTTGCTCTTCGGTTTCTTCCTTTTTGTCGGACACCGTTTCATCCACGATTTGCTGCGTATCGCCCGCCTTAGCCGGATATTCCCAGGCCACGATTTCGCCATCGAGAATCGCGTCGTGCGGAAGATCGGCCAGAGCGCCAGGCAGTTCAGGAAAGGATTCGGTGATTTCGTCGCGGGTACGCGAGAAAAGTTTCATCTCGCCTTCGGAGACATGCGCTTGCGCGCGGATGCCGTCATATTTGTCTTCCACCGTGGCATCGGCGAAGTAGCTCAAGCCTTCTGCAGGCGAATCGATCGGGCTGGCGAGCATGAATCCGAGAGGATGGAACAGACGCATTTTTGCTTCGGCGAGTTTGTTTTCCGCGGCCAGGCGCGTCGCTTCGCCGATGTCACCCAGCAGCATGTTCGCGCGCTGCACATCAGTGAGCGTGTGGCCGTAAGCCTTGGCGATGGCCTCTTCGACCAGGCTTTCTTTCAGGCCGATGCGCAGGTCGCCCGTCATGATCTTGATGATGTACTTGGCTTCGACCGGACTGGCATGCGTGAGAAGCTCGCGCACGAGCGCTGACTTTGCTGCGCTGCCCCGGGCCGTGGCAATCTGGCGGAACGCATGCTCGACTTCGAGGACGGTAAGGCCTTGATCGGGAAGTTGAGGCAGCACGTCTCCGGCAACGGCACCAAGATCTCCATGGCGGCGATAGGCGGCGGCGATTTCGTCTTCGCTCTTGCCGGAGAGTTCGGCAACGATCTGCCAGAGCGAACGTCCGCCGACCTGGAGCGTGGTTTCTTCCCACGCGGGAAACGGACGTCCGGAAAGAAAGATGGCGGAGGCGGCAGCTTCGTCGATCGAGCGTGACTTCAGGTAGCCGGCGACGATCGCGGTCTTCTGCAACTTTTTCGTGGTGGCCGCGATGGCCTCACATGCAAGAGCGAACCGCTGCATTCCTCTAGTGTGCCTCAAGAGGACTCTAGTTAAGCCATGTTTTGAAAGGGACGGCCTTCAAGGCCGTCCGTAGAATCAGCGCTCGGAGACGCGGCTTTGGCCGCTCATGGAACTTAGTCAAAGTGTCCGTAAGCGCCTGCATTCCCACGCGCCTGCAGTGGAAGCCAATTCCCATATCTTTATGCGAAAACATCGTCCAAATATATATCACTGAGCTTAGTCTGGAGCAGCGTATGTTACCCTAAGTTGGTTCGAGGCCCCAAGAAGGATCATCTAAAAATCGTGCGTTTTTTGCGAAATTACATGAAGTTTCTGGCCGCGGTGCAGCTTCTGCCTGCGCTCGAAAGTGGTGAAGAAACGCTGGTCGGCGGCCAGGCTGTGCTGGAAGGCGTAATGATGCGCTCTCCGCATGCGTGGGCGATCGCTTGCCGCAAGCCGTCGGGCGAAGTCGTGACCATGAGCGAACCGCTGGAGCGCCCTTCCGATAAGCATAAATGGATGGCATGGCCGGTGGTCCGCGGAGTCATGACGCTTGGCTATGCCATGAAGCTGGGATATCAGGCGCTGCGATTCTCGGCCAATGTGGCGATTGAAGAGGTTATGCAGGGCGACGAGCGTCCGGCCGAGCGCGCGAAGAACGAGACGCCTGTGGCGAAATCTGAAAGCAGCGAGAAAGCGGCGAAATTCAGCAATTGGCTGGCGGCGGTAAACATCGTCGTCTCGCTGGCGTTTTTCATTTTCATGTACAAGTACATTCCGCTGCTGGCCGCGACCGAGCTGAAACGGGTGGATCCGGCGCTGGGCGGACAGATTATTTTCAATTTGCTGGATGGCGTGATTCGGCTGGGGCTGTTCCTGCTGTTTATTTGGGCCGTGTCGCTGTGGAAGGATATTCGCCGCGTCTATGAATATCACGGGGCAGAGCACAAGACGGTGTTCGCGTTTGAGAACGGCGATCCACTGACGACGGCGGCGGTGCAGAAGTATTCCACGTTTCATCCGCGCTGCGGCACGAGTTTCCTGATGACCGTCATGCTGATCTCGATCGGCTTCTACATGCTGATCCCGTTTACGTCGTTCTGGGCTCGGTTTGCATCGCGAATCGTTTTGCTGCCCGTCATTGCCGGAGTTTCCTATGAGATCATCCGTTTCGCCGCCAAGCATCGCGGATCGCTGTTCGCGCTCATGACCGCGCCCGGCCTATGGCTGCAGCGCATCACCACGCAACCTCCGTCGGATGCGCAGGCCGAGTGCGCGATCATCGCGCTCGAACAGGCCATGTCGCTCGAAAAAGAGCGCGGCGGCGAGTTGGTGATTGCGTAGCAGGCCTGCTGAAATCACTATCCACGGCGGCCTGAAATCCTGCAGAGGTTTAAGAAAGCTCGGCAGGCGAGGGCCGATGACTGACGACCGAAGACGGAAGACCAATGTTTGAACGATTAGACCAAATCGAAGCACGCTATGAAGAGTTGACCCAGGCGCTGGCGTCGCCGGAGATCATCAATGACTCGGCGAAATACCAAAAGACTGCCAAGGCACATAGTGAGATTGCTCCTGTGGTGGAGAAGTATCGCGAGTACAAGGACCTGAAAAAAGGCATCGCCGACAGCAAGTCGATGCTGGCCGAAGAAAAAGATCCGGAGATGCGGGCCTATGCGCAGGAAGAACTCGACAAACTTGAGTCGCGCGTGACCGGCGTCGAGGAGGAACTGAAGGTTCTGCTGCTGCCCAAAGATCCCAACGACGAGAAGAACGTGATTCTCGAAATCCGCGCCGGAACCGGCGGAGATGAAGCGACGTTGTTCGCGGCAGAAATCTTCCGCATGTATACGCGATACGCCGAGAGCCAGCGCTGGAAGGTGGAAGTGCTTTCGACCTCCGAATCGTCCG